>JBOHIT010000037.1:0-3914 GCA_050726155.1 Bradyrhizobium sp. | reverse complement strand
GGATGGTGGGCACGCTGCGCTTTGCCCACCCTACGATTCAAGCGCTAGCGTCTCAATTCAACACGCGCTTGCTGTCCGGGCTATCCAGCGAGAACGTCGGCACGTCGATTTCAAAACACTCGCCGCTGTCGCTGACCATCTGATAGCGCCCGGTCATGAAGCCCGACGCGGTCGGGAGCGGCACGCCGGAGGTGTATTCGAAGCGCTCGCCGGGAGCCAGCACCGGCTGCTCGCCGACGACGCCTTCGCCGCGGACTTCCTGCTTGCGGCCGGTGGCGTCGGTGATGATCCAGTGCCGCGTCCGCAGCTGCACCGTTTCGGGACCGGAATTGACGATGACGATGGTGTAGGACCAGAAATACCCGCCCTTCGAAACCGACGGGTGGTCCGGCATGAAGTTCGGTTCGACGGTGACTTCGATTTGGCGGGTGACGGCGCGGTACATCGATCAAGCTTCCAGAATCCCAGAGCGTTTTCAAGCGAAGTGGACCCGGTTCGCGTAAAGAAAACACGTCAAAACAAGAGGCCTGCACATCATAGCCAAGAATGCCGGTGGAACCAATCGCGGGACCGGCCGGTGGGACCGGGCCGCCCCGGTATGCCATCCTCGTTTCAACACAGTTTCTCCCTAAGGCGCACCCGCGCGGTTCCGATCCCCGTATCTGGCTTGCCTTGAGTTTCCCTTGAGTTTTTCTGGGGCTTCTCGTAGCCGGCTTGCCTGCCATTTGCGGGCCGATATGATCGTTTCTGTCGTGCCATTTGCGTAGATTCGCTGCCAAAACGGTGCTTGATGTCGTCCATTGCCGATCAAATGACCGGATCGTCCGTTGCGGAAACCGCCGCAGCCGTGACCTCGGCGCCGGCAATCACGCTGCCCGCGGCCGGCGAGCGCGAATTGCGGCTCGACCTGTTTCGCGGCCTCGCGCTGTGGCTGATCTTCGTCGATCACCTGCCGCCGAACATCCTGACCTGGTTCACGATCCGCAATTACGGCTTTTCCGACGCCACCGAAATCTTCATCTTTATCTCCGGCTATACCGCGGCGTTCGTCTACGGCCGCGCAATGCTGGAGGCGGGCTTTGTGGTGGCGACCGCGCGCATCCTGCGCCGGGTCTGGCAGATCTACGTCGCGCACGTGTTCCTGTTCACGATCTTCCTGGCGGAGATTTCCTACGTCGCGACCAATTTCAACAACCCGCTGTATTCGGAAGAAATGGGGATCATGGATTTCCTCAAGCAGCCGGATGTCACCATCATCCAGGCGTTGCTGCTGCGATTCCGGCCCGTCAACATGGATGTGCTGCCGCTCTATATCGTGCTGATGCTGTTCCTGCCCTTCATCCTGTGGCTGATGAAGTGGCGGCCCGACGTCACGCTGGCGCTGTCGGCCGCGCTCTATGCGCTGACCTGGCAGTTCGACTGGTATCTGTCGGCCTATCCGAACGGCACCTGGTTCTTCAATCCGTTCGCATGGCAATTGCTGTTCGCGTTCGGCGCCTGGTGCGCGCTTGGCGGCGCCGAACGGATGTCGCGGATACTCTCGTCGCCGATCACGATGTGGATCTGCTTTGCCTATCTGGGTGCTTCCTTCTTTGTCACGCTGACCTGGCACATCCCGCAGTTGAGCTTCCTGATGCCGAAGCGCCTCGAACAGTGGATGTACCCGATCAGCAAGACTGACCTCGATGTGCTGCGGTTTGCGCATTTCCTGGCGCTGGCGGCGATCACCGTGCGCTTCCTGCCGAGGGACTGGTCGGGGCTGAAATCGCCCTGGCTGCGACCTTTGATCCTGTGCGGGCAGCATTCGCTTGAGATATTCTGCCTCGGCGTCTTTCTCGCCTTTGCCGGGCATTTTATTCTGGCTGAAATCTCCGGTGGAGCGGGCCTGCATTTCCTCATCAGCGTCGCCGGCATCGTCATCATGTCCGGCATGGCGTGGGTCATTTCGTGGTACAAGCATTCCGCCGACAAGAACGCGAAGAAAAAAGGCGCCGTTGGCAACGCCGATATGGCGGGAGGGGGCTGATGAAGTCCAACCCGACGATGATTTTGGGACTGACCTTGTTCGCCGGCTTGCTGGTCGCGGGTCCTGTGCGCGCCGAGGATGCGCCTGCCAATTGCGAGGTTCCGGCCTATCTGCTGACGTCCGAAAGCGCGTTGCCCAAGGTCGAGACCGCCATTGTCAGCGACCGTCGGCTCGAAATCTTGGTGATCGGCAGCCGGTCCTCGACCATCACGGCATCCGAAGCCAGCGCCTATCCTGGCCGGCTGCAGGCGATGTTGAAGGAGGCGTTGCCGAAGGTCGCGGTCAACGTATCCGTAGAACTACAGGTCAAGAAGACGGCCGAGGAAGTCGTGGGCGGACTTGTTAAGTTGGTCGAAGTAAAAAAGCCTACTTTGGTCATCTGGCAGACCGGCACCTACGATGCTATCCGATCGATCGATCCCGACGATTTCCGCGCCGCCCTCGACGAGGGCGTTGTTGCGCTGCAGAAGGCGGGGACCGAATTGGTCTTGATGAATTTGCAGTACAGCCCGCGTACCGAAACGATGATTTCCGCGCCGCCGTACCTAGATAACATGAAGGTGGTGGCCCAGGAGCACAACGTGCCCCTGTTCGACCGCTTCGCCATGATGCGGCACTGGAGCGACGCAGGAGATTTCGACTTGTCCAGCACGTCGCATGGCATCGACCTTGCCAAGCGCGTGCACGATTGCCTCGGCCGCGCGCTGGCGAAATTCGTGATCGACGCCGCGCATGTGAATCCGGCGCAGCAGAATTGAGGAACTAGCGTAAATGAGTCGTTACCGCCCTTTTCGCCGAAATACATCGCTGGCGGCGCTCGCCGTCGCGGCGATTTTTGCGCTGCTGGCGCCTGCGTGCGTGCTGCCGGTGCACGCGCAGCAGGCCGCAGCACTTTCCGACAAGGCCAAATCTGAAGCCGCCAAACCGCAGGCCGCGCCGACCACGGGCGCCGGCAATGTGGCCGCCGTCGATCCGTCCAATCCGGGTGCGCAAAAGAGCCTCACCGGCAAGGCGATCGACAAGGTGAAGGAGGTCGCGAAATCGGCCGGCGACATCTTCAGCCGCGTGCCTTGCCTGTCGCCGAAGGGTGGCTCCAAGAAGATGGGATCGCTGCCGCATGTCGCGGGCAAGCTCGCCGCGGGTGAGCCGGTGGTCATCGTCGCGTTCGGATCGTCGTCGACGGCCGGCTACGGCGCGACCTCGCCGGAATTCACCTATCCCAACCGGCTGGCGGCGCAGCTGCACCGGCAATATCCGACCGCCGACATCACTGTGATCAATCGCGGCCAGGGCGGCGAAGACGCCACGGAAATGATGCGGCGGCTGCAGACCTCGGTGATCGACATGCATCCGGATCTGGTGATCTGGCAGGTCGGCACCAACGCCGTGCTGCGCAACCTCGATCCGGGCGAAACCATCAAGCTGGTGGAAGACGGCGTGGCGCGCATTCAGGCCGCCGGCGCCGATATCGTGCTGGTCGATCCGCAATATTCGCCCAAGGTCAACGAACGCGCGGAGAGCGCGGGCAAGATGATCAACCTGCTCAACAAGGTCGCCGAACTGCGCAAGGTCGGGATCTTCCCGCGCTTCGAGGTGATGCGCGACTGGCACGAGAAGCAGGCGATCCCGATGGACAATTTCGTCATCTCCGACGGCCTGCACATGAGCGACTGGGGCTACGCCTGCTTCGCGCAGCTGCTCGGCGACGACATCATCCGCTCGGTCGGCCAGATCAAGCTCGGCGTCAACGTGCCGTCGGACGTGCGGACCTATCGGCCGATGTAGTCACGGATCTTGCGATCACACACCGCCGTCGTCCCGGCGAACGCCGGGACCCATACGCCGCGGCCGTGCTGATGAAAGACGGTGATCGACGACTGCCTTAACT
>JBOHIT010000036.1:0-14625 GCA_050726155.1 Bradyrhizobium sp. | reverse complement strand
GGTCTGGTTGACGACCAGCACGCCGGCCGCGGTGCAGGCATCGACATCGACGGGATCGAAGCCCGCGCCATTGCTGGACACGATGAGCAAATTCGGCGCCCGCTTCAGAAGATCTGCATGGGCATGGAAATGCGGTGCCAGTTCGTCACGCGCCGCCCCGATCTGATAGGCGTGCGCCGCGGCCAGGATCGGCGCCGCAACAGTTTCAGGGCTCTCGTTTTCCAGCTTGTCGAGCCGCACGTCGGGGCGGGCTTTCAGGATCTCGGTATAAATCTCGTGGGCGAGATATTTGACGTAGAATACGCGCTTGTTGTTGACGGTCATCTTGTTGTGCAACTTTCAGTTCGGGAAGTCATAGATTTTGGCGGGATTGCTGACGAGGATACGCTGCTGCGCCGCTTTATCAGGCGTCCAGGTCTGAAACAATTCGAGCAGATGGCCGGCGTCCGGCATCTCGCCCTCGACGCGCGGATGCGGCCAGTCGCCGCCCCACACCAGCCGCTCCGGATTGGCTTTCACCAGCGCTTCATGGAACGGCCGCGCGTCGGGATAATCAGGCGCGCTCTGACTGAGTCGATGCGCGCCCGACAATTTCGACCAGCACCAGCCCTCACCGACCGCGCGCAACAGGCTCTGGAACCCTTCGGTGCCTGTGCCGGCGCGAGCGTCGGTGCGGCCCATGTGGTCGATCACGACCGGCAGACCGAGCTTTTTCAGCACCGGAATCGTCTGCGGCAAATCCTTGACGTCAATCCAGAGCTGCAGGTGCCAACCGAGTTCGGCCATGACAGGCGCGAGCTTGCCGGCTTCCGCCAGCGGTACGCCGCCGCGATAATGCAACTGGCCGTCGCGAAAAAAATGATTGAAGCGCAGGCTGCGGACACCGCCCTTGTGCCACGCACGCAATGTGGCTGGCGAAACATTGGCGTCAGCCACGGCAACGCCGCGCAGGCGCGCCGGCTCTCGCTGCAACGCATCGAGCATCGCCGAATTGTCGTGGCCGTGCGCACTGCCCTGCACCAGCACGCCGCGTGCAAAGCCGATGGTGTCGAGCATGCCGAGATATTTTTCCAGCGGCGCGTCCGGGGGCGTGTAGCTGCGATCCTCCGCATAAGGAAAGCGATCCGCAGGGCCGAACACATGGGCATGGGTGTCGCAGGCGCCCGCCGGCAACGGCACCTTGGGACGGCTGACCGGACGAGGCGGCAGGCAGGCTGGGATCATCGGGAGCACCACACGTTCATTCCGCCTTCATTCCGGCAGCCTTGATGATCGGCCCCCATTTCTCGTAGTCCTCACGAATCCTGGCGTCGAATTGCTGGGGCGAACTGCCGATCGGCCGCGCGCCGAGCTTGCCGAGACGTTCCTTCACCGCGTCGGTGTTCAAGGCGGCGACGAAATCACGCGAGAGTTTTGCGAGCACATCCGGCGGCATGCCCGCCGGCCCGAGCAACCCCCACCACACACCGGTGTCATAGCCCGGCACGGCCTCCGACATGCTGGGCACATCGGGCAGGAACGGCGCACGCTCGGCCGTCGTGACGGCGAGCGCGCGGAGCGTGCCGGCCTGCAACTGCCCGACCGATTCCGGGCCGTTGTTGAACGACATCGGAATTTGTCCGCCGAGCAGATCATTGATCGACGGTGCGCCGCCCTTGTAGGGAATGGCGTTGAGATCGATCTTCGCCAGCGCCTTGAGCAGTTCGCCGGCAAGATGCGTCGACGTTCCCGTGCCGGCATGCGCAAATGAGAGACTGCCCGGCTTGGCCTTCGCCGCGGTGATCACGTCGGCCACGGTCTTGAATGGCGAATCCGCGCGCACCAGCAGGATATTCGGCGACGATGCTAGCAGCGAGACCGCGGTAAAATCCTTGAACGTGTCGTAGGGAATTTTGGGATACAGCAACGGATTGGTGGCATGGCCACTCGCCACCATGATCAGCGTGTAGCCATCAGGCGGAGCGGCGACGACCGCCTGGGACGCAATGACACCGCCGGCGCCCGGACGGTTCTCGACCACGACCGACTGGCCCCATTGCCTGGACACGACCTCCCCCAAGGTACGTGTCAGAACATCGACCCCGCCGCCGGCGGGATAGGGCACGAAAATATGCACGGACTTGGAGGGGAAGGATTGCGCGGATGCGGTGCCGGTCACAGCGAACAGCAATGCCGCAACCGCAGCCAGCCGGAACCAACCTCCCATGACAGCCCTCCCGATGTTCTCGTTATCTCACATTGTCGCATGCCGGCGCGCCGAAGCCATCGCCAAGTCTGCAGATCACGGTAACGATGAGGCATGTTGACAATCCCGTCCGCGGCGTCAAGTTTCGGCGCCATAACAAGTCGATCGCGGTCACTGTCGCGAACGAACAGGCGTGATGAACGGGAGAACACCGATGGCGGTCGCTGAGGTCCAAGCCTCGCCCCAAACTGAAACCACATGGCACGGCATCGTGCTGCAATCGCTCAAGCGCAACGATATCAGCTTGGTGCCCTATGTGCCCGATCGCGTGCTGACGACGCTAATCAAGAATCTGCATGCCGATCCATTTTTCACGACCTTTCCGACCGCGCGCGAGGAAGAAGCGGTCGGTATCGTCTCCGGCGCCTGGATGGGCGGACGGCGCGCCGCGGTGCTGATGCAGACCTCGGGCTTTGCGACGCTCGCCAACGTGCTGGCGTCGCTGGTGGTGCCCTCCCAGATCCCGCTGATCATGTTCGTGTCCGAGCGCGGCACGCTCGGCGAATTCAATTACGGCCAGTCGCTGGTGTGCCGCACCATGCGCCCGGTGCCGGATTCGCTCGCGATGGAGCACCACACCTGCACTCGGCTCGACGAGTTCGAATTCATCGTCGACCGCTCGATCAAGCAGGCCCTCACCACGCAGGCGCCGGTCGCGCTGATCCTCTCGCCGCTCTTGACCGGCGGCAAGACCTTCGACAAGTGAGCGATGTCATGAACAGCACCCTTGCCCGCAACACCAAGGTCATGAACCGGTTCGATCTCACCTCGCGGCTGATCGCCAAGCTCAAAAATGAAGAGGCCGTGGTCGGTGGCATCGGCAACACCAATTTCGACCTGTGGGCCGCCGGCCATCGGCCGCAGAATTTTTACATGCTCGGCAGCATGGGCCTCGCCTTTCCGATCGCGCTCGGCGTGGCGCTGGCACAACCGAAACGCCGCGTCTTCGCACTCGAGGGCGACGGCTCGCTGTTGATGCAACTGGGCTCGCTGTCGACGATCGCAACGCTGGCGCCGAAGAATCTCACCATGGTGGTGATGGACAACGGCGTCTACCAGATCACCGGCGCGCAGCCGACCCCGGGGGCGACGGTGGCCGACCTCGTCGCCATCGCCATTGCCAGCGGCCTCGGCAACAGCGCCTGGGCCGCGGACGAGGAGGATTTCGAGCGCCTGATCGATCAATCCATGTCCACGTCAGGACCGACCCTGATCGGCGTGCGGATCGACGACAAGCCAGGCGTCGGCGCCACCCGCCGCGATCCCGTCCAGATCAGGGAGCGCTTCATGCACGGGCTGGGCGTGCGGGAACCGCTGTAAATTTGGGCATTAACCACAGGACGTGGCAAGTGTTCGCAGATGCAATATTCGCATCCCGAGACGTGCTATGACGTGGGCATGTCTATTGTCCTCAAGCTCTTCGCCTGGTGTCTCGCCGCAGCCGTCGCGTTCGCAACGCTGGGACCGCCGGGATTGCGCCCGCACGCCTCCAGCCTCGGGCAGGACGGCGAGCATGCGCTCGCCTTCGTACTGCTCGGCCTCGCCTTCGGGCTGGCCTATTCGCGCAACCGGTTGTTCACCGCGGCGATCGCGGTCGGCCTCACCGGCCTAATCGAGATCTTGCAATTCTGGGCACCGGGCCGCCATGCCCGGCTGGAGGATTTTCTGGTCGACGCGCTCGCAGCCTGCGTTGGCCTCGCCGCAGCAGCGGCATTCGATTTGATCGTCAGGCGAACACAGCGCTCGAGCGCCGGGGCTTCTTGACGCAAGAATCCCCGCGGGAGGATTGCTCCCGCGAGGATCACGCAGCTTCCAGCTTCGTTTAGTCGATGATCTTGATGACCCGGCGCGTGCGCGGCTCCACGATCACCCGGCGATCATTGACGACCGCGTAGCGATATTCGGTGTGGCTCGGCACCGTACGCAGTTCGACGGTCGCAGGTAGCGGCTCACCGACGACGACACGCTCACGCACCACGACTGACGGCGCGCGTTCGGCCTGGATCGAGGTAATCACGGCATTCGGGATTTCCAGTCCGAGGCCGACGGCCGCACCGACGGTGCCGCCGACGACTTCGCCGACGGGACCCCCGACAGCGCCACCGGTCCGAGCGCCATCCTGCGCGCCCTGAACCGTGGTGGATTGGGCAAAGGCCGCGCCCGAGGTCAGCAGCGAAGCTGCGCCCGAGGTCAGCAGCGAAGCGGCAATCAACGAGACAGCAAGACGTTTATTCATCATGTCCTCCAGTGAATTGATGATGGGTCTCAACCATCGGAGGCATCAGATGTTCCGGTTCCGCACGCCCGAATATCAGGCGCGCGGAACCGCAAGTTCCCTACGAGTTTCGCGCCCGCTCAGGCCGCTGGATCTCATGATTGGCCATCATCTCCAGCGCTTTCACCATGCCGGAATGATCCCACGCCTTGCCGCCCTGCGCGGTGCAGGACGAGAACAATTGCTGCGCGATCGCCGTGTTCGGCAAGGAAATGCCGAGCGTGCGTGCGCCCTCGAGCGCAAGGTTGAGATCCTTCTGGTGCAGCTCGATCCGAAAGCCCGGATCGAAATTGCGATTGATCATGCGCTCGCCATGAACCTCGAGAATCCGCGATGAGGCAAAGCCGCCCATCAGTGCCTGCCGCACCAGCGCGGGATCCGCACCGGCCTTCGATGCAAACAGCAGCGCTTCGCCGACCGCCTCGATCGTCAGCGCCACGATGATCTGGTTGGCGACCTTGGTGGTCTGGCCATCGCCATTACCGCCGACCAGCGTGACGTTCTTGCCCATCTTGTCGAACACCGGCTTCATGGTGTTGAAGGCGCGTTCCGGCCCGCCGACCATGATGGTCAGGCTGGCCGCCTTGGCGCCGACCTCGCCGCCGGAAACCGGCGCGTCGAGATAATCGGCGCCGAGCGCCTCGATCTTCTTGGCGAACTCCTTGGTCGCAAGCGGCGAGATCGAACTCATGTCGACCACGATCTGGCCTTTTGAGATTCCCTGCGCGACGCCGCCTTCGCCGAACAGCACGGCCTCCACATGCGGCGTATCCGGCACCATGATGATGACGACGTCGGATTTTTCGGCGACCTCCTTGCCCGATTTACAGGCCACGCCGCCTTCGGCGACGAGCTCCGGCGGAACAGGCGTCACGTCGTGCAGGAACAGGCGATGGCCGGCGGCCTGGAGATGCTTCGCCATCGGACGCCCCATGGTGCCGAGGCCGATAAAGCCGATATCGATCATTTGGATTTTCCCTTGTTATTGACCAATCAGGTATCGAGCGTCAGGGCCGCGTGCCAACCGAGGCCGTCGACGGTCGTCGTCCTCGGTTTATACTCGCATCCGACCCAGCCGCGATAGCCGATCGTGTCGAGATGCCGGAACAGGAACGGGTAGTTGATTTCCCCGGTACCGGGTTCGTTGCGGCCGGGATTATCGGCCAACTGGACATGGGCGATGCGCGGCAGATGCTTCTGCAGGCTGCGCGCGATGTCGCCCTCCATGATCTGCATGTGGTAGATATCGTATTGCACGAACAGGTTGCTCGATCGCACGTCCGCGATCAGCTGGATCGCCTGTTCGGTACCGTTGAGGAAAAAGCCGGGAATATCTGTGGTGTTGATCGGCTCGACCAGCAGCCTGATCCGCTCCTTCGCCAGCGTGTCGGCGGCAAAGCGCAGATTGCCGATCAGCACCTCGTTCAGTTCGCGCGCATCGGCCCCTTCGGGTGCGACGCCGACCAGGCAATTGAGCTGGCGGCAATCCAACGCCCTCGCGTATTCGATGGCGCGGGCGACGCCGTCGCGGAATTCCGCGGCCCGATCCGGAAAAATGGCGATGCCGCGCTCGCCGCCCGCCCAATTGCCGGCGGGCAGATTATGCAGCACCTGGGTCAAGCCGTGCTGCTGCAATTGCTCGCTGAGCTCGGCCTTGTCGAAATCATAGGGGAAGAGATATTCGACGCCGCCGAAGCCGGCGGCCTTGGCCGCCGCAAAGCGATCGAGAAACGGCAGCTCGGCGAATAGCATGGTGAGATTGGCGGCAAATTTAGGCATCGTCGATATCCCCCTAGGCCGGCAACAAGGCGCCCGGTGTGGTCGACTTCGCCGGCGCATCGTCCAGCGGCAAATCGAGCACTTCCTCGAACTCGACGATATTGTCGATTTCGGTGCCCATCGAAATGTTGGTGACCCGTTCGAGGATGAACTCGACCACGACCGGCACCTTGTGCTCGGCCATCCATTCGCGCGCGGTCGCGAACGCCGCCTGGGCGTCGTGCGGATCGGTGACGCGGATCGCCTTGCAGCCGAGACCTTGCGCGACCGCGACGTGGTCGACGCCGTAGACGCCGAGTTCCGGCGCGTTGATGTTCTCGAACGACAGCTGCACTTGGTAATCCATCTCGAAGCCGCGCTGCGCCTGCCGGATCAGGCCGAGATAGGAATTGTTCACGACGACGTGGATGTAGGGCAGCTTGAACTGGGCGCCGACCGCGAGCTCCTCGATCAGGAATTGGAAGTCATAGTCACCCGACAGCGCCACGATCTCGCGGGTCGGATCGGCGGCACGCACGCCGAGTGCTGCGGGCAGCGTCCAGCCGAGCGGGCCGGCCTGCCCGGCGTTGATCCAGTTGCGCGGACGATAGACGCCGAGGAACTGCGCACCGGCGATCTGCGACAGGCCGATCACGCTGACGTAGCAGGTGTCGCGGCCGAACGCCTTGCTCATCTCTTCATAGACGCGCTGCGGCTTGATCGGGATGTCGTCGAAGCGGCTCTTGCGCAACATGGTGCGCTTGCGGTCCTGGCATGCGGCCGGCCACGCCTGACGCTCCCGGAGCTTGCCGGCCTTGCGCCATTCCTTCGCGACCGTGACGAATAGTTCGAGCGCCGCCTTGGCGTCGGAGACGATACCGAAATCGGGGTTGAAGACGCGGCCGATTTGCGTCGGCTCGATATCGACATGCACGAAGGTGCGGCCCTTGGTGTACGTCTCGACCGAGCCGGTGTGGCGGTTGGCCCAGCGGTTGCCGATCCCGAGCACGAAGTCGGATTGCAGCATGGTCGCGTTGCCGTAGCGGTGACTGGTCTGCAGGCCGACCATGCCTGCCATCAGCACGTGGTCGTCGGGGATGGCGCCCCACCCCATCAGCGTCGGCACCACGGGAACGTTGACGGCCTCCGCAAACGCCACCAGCAATTCGGACGCATCGGCATTGATGACGCCGCCACCGGCCACGATCAGCGGCCGCTCCGCGGCATTGAGCATCGCCAATGCCTTTTCGATCTGCTTGCGCGTCGCTGACGGCTTGTAGACGGCCAACGGCTCATAAGTCTCGTCGTCGAACTCGATCTCGGCAAGCTGCACGTCGAGCGGCAGGTCGATCAGCACCGGACCCGGACGGCCCGAGCGCATGATGTGAAACGCCTGGCTGAACACGCGCGGCACCAGCGCCGGTTCGCGCACGGTCACTGCCCATTTGGTCACGGGCTTGGCGATCGACTCGATATCGACGGCCTGAAAGTCTTCCTTGTAGAGCCGCGCGCGCGGCGCCTGCCCGGTGATGCAGAGAATCGGGATCGAGTCGGCAATGGCCGAATAGAGCCCGGTGATCATGTCGGTGCCGGCCGGGCCTGAGGTGCCGATGCAGACGCCGATATTGCCGGCCTTGGCGCGGGTATAGCCTTCGGCCATGTGCGAGGCGCCCTCGACATGGCGCGCCAGGATATGGCTGATCGAGCCGCGCCGCTTCAGCGCGGAATACAGCGGATTGATCGCAGCCCCTGGAACCCCGAAGGCGGTCACGACGCCCTCTTTTTCGAGGATACGTACCGCGGCATCGATTGCGCGCATCTTCGCCATTTCGAACCTCGCTTGGCCGTGTTGCTCTCGTGCGATCATCACGGCTGGCAACGGCGATCTCAACGACGTCGCATTTGTTTCCCGCGATGTGGAATGAGTGGAGAAAAAGCGCATGAGATCAGGTGGTTGGGTAGGATGCGCGGTGAAATCGCTCCACACACCGCTGTCATACCCGCGAAGGCGGGTATCCAGTACGCCGCGCCCTTTCGGTTCAATCACTGGCGTCTCTGGGATACTGGGTCACCCGCCTGCGCGGGTGACGACAACTGAACGCATACTTGCATTCCCGCGACGCGATGCGCCCGAGGTTTGCTGGAAACTTCACGCCCTCGATAACAGGAGGGCGCAGGGAATGCCGGATGCGCGCTGCACCCGCGATCTCGTGAGCAATGTGCACAAAAAGGTGCGCTCACGAGCATACAGGGCAGCGGAGAACATCCGACATTCCCTGCGCAATGGCTTTACGGCTTATATCGCGCTCTCCCCGGTGAACGGCTCTTTTGCCACCGTTGCGCCCTGAGAAGCAGATGCCTCCAGGAGCGTTGACGCCAGCACCGCGACGTCAGGACCACACGCCTTTGCCGTACGCCTCAGTCACGCTCGTCAGTCGCAACTTCCGCGTCCACCGCATCCCCGTCCCTCGCCAGCGACGATGGCCAACGCCCCTCTGAGCGGGACGGGATGACCAAGATGTGCCCTGATTTTCTCTTCGGATAAAGCGAAATATTTTTTATTTTAGGGCTTGACAAGATTTCTGCAAATCAGAATCTACTGGCCCACCCCTTAAAATCCCACGTGACGTGGGTCACAGCCCCGGGAGAGCGCCGGTTCTACCCTCCCCGGCACGATGGATGAGGCGTCCATCGGTTGAGATGGAGGTCAACACATGCGTAACGATCAAGAGTTGAACATCGACCAGCTGTCCGCCGTGATCGGCGGCATGACTTCGAACCGGAACGGCTCGCTGCCGTATCCGAAGCCTTCCCCGGTAGAAGTGCTGATCAAGTGGATTCTCGGCAAACTCACGTGACAACGACCCGCGGAGCGGACTGAACCGTCCGCCCTGCGGCCCTCGGCCGGGCCTTCAACGGCGTCATTCCATAAATCGCTGGTCCGGCTGCAGCTTGCGGAAGCGGGTCGTCCAGCCGCGCCTGACATCGGGCTCGGCTGCTCCATCGTCATAGACCGGCGATGTCAGGGGAAGCGCCCTGGTCACCGTAACAGCGACGATGGCACGCAAGCGCGGTGCGAGTGCGCCGCCGTAGCGGCCAAGCAGCGCATCGAAGCCGTCGGTCCCACGTTCGACGACCATGGCCGTGCCGGCAAATCGATAGCCCTTGCGCGCGAAGGGGTCGACGAAGTTGATCTCGACGCGCGGGTTGGTTCGCAGATTCCGGATCGTGCCGGGCGAGCGGATTTCACCGAACGCGATCGTGTTGTCGTCGACCACGAAGAACGTGCCCTTCGGCGACAAATTGGGCGTGCCGTCGGGCGCCGCCGTTGCGACGAAGCCGAGGAGTTGCTCCTCAACGATCCGCTTCATGTCCGCTGTCAGCATATTCGGCCTCCTGTGCTGCACCGCCAGCCCTGCCCGCCGTCATGGTCAACGTAGCGCCAGCCTCAACGATGTCCAAGACACTTCGCGGCGCAATCGCCCGCCGCCGGACTTCGCCGTCCACACGCTGGTTGTTGGTTGCGAAGCGCAGAAAACGCCGGTATCGATTGGCACCTGATGTCGGGGAGAACGCACGTGCCCAACGCAACGATGAAGGCATCCGATGGCCCGACGAGCAAGGGCAGAATGAAGATTGACGGCGGTTGTCATTGCGGCCGGATCAGCTACGAGGCGGAGGTAAATCCCGACTACGTCATCATCTGCCACTGTACCGACTGCCAGACCATTTCCGGCGCGCCCTACCGGGTCACCGTTCCGGTGAAGGCGGAGAACTTCAGACTTCACGGGCAACCGAATATCTACATAAAAACCGCCGACAGCGGCAACAAACGTGCGCTGGCATTCTGCGCCGATTGCGGTTCAGCTATCTATTCGACCTCGTTGGAAGATCGCGTTGTGTTCAGCCTGCGCCTCGGGACGGCAAGGCAACGCGCACAACTCGCTCCAAAATTTCAGGGCTGGTGCCGCTCGGCGTTACCCTGGGCCACCGATATCGGCGATATTCCACGGGCACCTGACCCGACTTCTTAGATGTTTGCGACCGGCACGAAACGGCCGAAAGGTCAATTGCGCTGCCATAATCCGTACAAAAGCGCAGCAAAGGCGCGGCGAAACTCGTATATTAGAATCCATTCTTTCAAGTGCGGCAGAGGGAGGAAAACCATGCAGAAGTTTCTATGTGGGGTCACCGTCGCAGCTCTCACGCTGTCAATCTCGCACCCGCTGGTCGCGCAAAGCGATGTCGATCAGCAGCTCGGAAACGTGCACTTCAAGACCTCTTGCAACGACGTGGCGCAGCGTCGCTTCGATCGCGCGATGCGCTATCAGCACTCGTTCTGGTACACCAATGCCAAGGAGGTCTTTGAGGAGGCCATCAAGGCCGATCCCACATGCGCGATGGCGTATTGGGGCATCGCACTCACGCTGATGGACAATCCACACAGCGCAATCCCGCGACCGAACCTCGCGCCCGGTCTCGCCGCCATGATGAAAGCCAGGGAGGTCGGGGCCAAGACCGAGCGTGAACGCGACTACATCGACGCGCTGATGGTGATGTACGCAGACTACGACAACATCCCCCATGCCCAGCGCATGCGCGCGCTGCGCGACGCCCAGGCGCGGGTCGCGGCGAAATATCAAGACGACGACGAGGCCCAGATCGCCTACGCAATCACACTGAATACGTCGGCAGACCCGAACGACAAGACATACGCGCAGCAGGCCAAGGGCGCCGCAATTCTGGAGCCGCTGTCCATACGGCTGCCGCAGCATCCAGGCGTGACGCACTACCTGATCCACCTCTACGACTATCCGGCGACTGCACAAAAGGGTTTGGATGCGGCGAACCGCTACGCCAAGATCGCGCCGGCCGCTCCGCACGCCCAGCACATGCCGTCACACATCTACACCCGCGTCGGCTATTGGAAAGAATCGATCGAATCCAACACCGCTTCCGTGAATGCAGCGAAGGCCGAGAAATCGGTGGGCAATTACCTGCACGCGCAGGATTACATGGTTTATGCCCACCTGCAGCTCGCCCAGGACCAGCAGGCGCGCGCCGTCATGGACGAAATGAAAAAGGAGACCGAATTCAAGGCGACGGTTGCGGCAGCCGACTACGCGTTAGCGGCCTCGCCGGCCCGTTATGCGATCGACCGCGGTGACTGGGACGCCGCCTCACAACTATCTGTCCGTCCGAGCGGCTTGAATTTCGCGATGGCGATCTCGCACTTCGCTCGCGCGCTCGGTGCAGCGCGCTCCGGCAAGCCAGAGGCCGCCAAGGCCGACATCCAGAAGCTCGCGGAGCTTCGCGACAAGTTACGCGAGGCCAAGGATAATTATTGGTCGGAGATCGTCGATATCCAGCGCCAGGTTGGAATGGCCTGGGTGCTTCACGCAGAGGGCAAGTACGACGAGGCCCTCAAGTCCATGAGCGCTGCAGCGGATGCCGAAGACAAGACCGAAAAGCATGCGGTCACGCCGGGCCCGCTGGCGCCGGCACGCGAGCTCTACGGCTTCATGCTGCTCGATCGCAGTATGGCCAAGGAGGCGCTTGCGGCCTTCGAGGCTACCAAGGCCAAGGAGCCGAACCGCTTCCAGGGCTACGCAGGAGCCGCCAAGGCAGCCGACAGGCTCGGCGACAAGGATGCGGCGCGGCAGAACTATCAGCTACTCGTGGCGCTGACCGCAAACGCAGACACGGAGCGGCCAGAGGTCGCGGGGGCGAAGAAGTATCTCGCCAGCAACTAGTCCAACGGGACGCGAAACGGTGATGCGATGAGAAAGGTAGCTGGTATCGCCGTCGCAGCAGCTGCGCTGGGGAGCGTCCTGGCGGCGGCGGTGTTGGTATGGTTCGCGGTGCCACAGCACGCAGCCGCAACTGCGACCGTGCCGGTATGGACCGAGGTGGCCTGGCCCTTCCCCATGGATCAGTGGGGTAAGGGAAAGGCGTTCCGCTGCAAGGCCGCCAACTGCGGTGCCGAGGTGAACATCTATCTGCGTGCCAAGTTAGGGTTTTGCAATTGCACGACCGGCGTGGCCGATGACGAAGATCTGGATCGCATGGGGGATCTTGTTCTGCTCGGGGAAGTTTCGCCGCTCGGCACCGGTCGTCCGATCAGCGTCGCGTGGATGAAAGGTCGGAGCCGCGCCTACACGCTCAGCGGACGCAATCCGCCTGGCAAGACCGCGATATCGGTGGTCTTTAACGAACGCTGCGACATGATCGCAGCGACGGCCGTGCTCGGCCACGACCGCGCGGCGGCTACAGAGCCCAGCGTGATCGAATTCCTCAACGGCAACACGGTGATGCGCTGGGCCGAGATTACGCTCGGCCTCTAGTCCGGATGCGCCAGCAATGCCGTTCGCGGCGCCGAAACCTCCCTTTCGGCGGCTCAAAGGCATAACTGAAATCCGCGCACCCATGGTAACGTTGCCGCGCCTTTGGTCGTGAGGCTGTCGAAATGCCAATCAAACGGCCCGTTGTGACGGAGATGGACATGCAGCGCGCGCGTCAACTCGTGTGCTCCTTGATGCCACTCAAACGGCTTTCCGACGATGATGCCGAAATCGTCGCCAGGGCCATTGCCGAAAGCATTGCGGCGGGTCGCAGACAGGGTTTGGAGATGGCAAAGCTCGACCTGGAAGTCTAGGCTCCGCCCCTGGCGCACAGGGCGGAGGCATCATGGCCAACCTTTATTTCGAAGAGCTGGAGATCGGAATCCGCAGCACGGCCGGACCCTATGTGCTTTCCAAAGACGAGATCATCCGTTTCGCCAAACAATATGATCCGATACCCCGGCACATCGATGAGGAACTCGCGGCACAATCGGTCTTTGGCGGCTTGACGGCATCGGGGTCGAATACGTTTGCGATCTACATCCTGCTGTCGGGTCAGCTTCAACCGCACTTCCAGGTCCTGATGGGATTGGGTTGGGAGGAGCTGAAGCTCACGAACCCGGTACGCCCGGGTGACGCGCTCGATCTCGAAATGACGGTGCTGGAGCTGCGCCCCTCGAAATCGAAACCCGAGTGGGGCATCGTCCGCAACCGAAATCAGCTGCGCAATCAAAAGCGCGAGACGGTGCTGGAATGTATTTCCACCATTTTCGTTGCGCGGCGGCCGGGTGCGGACACGCCGATCCCGTAAGGCGCAGCGGCAAGACTTCCACTTTCGGCGGCATGGCGGGCTTTCTGCTGGCTCGACCCGGTCGCGAATGACCCAATTCCGGCATTCAGTCCCTAGCCGGCGTGCGCTTTCGCGTGAATAATCGGGGATCGCCAGAACGCAAAGGCACGCCCTATGGACAAGCTCAGCTTTCAAAACCCGCTTTTCAATGCCTATGCGGTCGCCGCCTCGATAATGATTCTCAAAGCCGTCTTGATGTCATGGTTGACGGTTGTTCGGATGATGCAGGTAAATGGCGGGTTTCGCTCGCCGGAGGACATCAAGAAGACGATCCTCAACCCCAATCCAAGCGCTGAACAACTGACACCTAATGAATACGTGGATCGAATCCGGCGAATTCAGCTGAACGATCTCGAAAATCTGCCGTTCTTCCTCGTCGCTGGATTTCTCTTCATCTTAACCGAGCCATCCCTAACGCTCGCCCAATGGCTGCTGAATGGCTACGTCGTTTCGCGGATACTGCATTTTGCGGCCTACTTCACAGCCAGAACTCACGATACACGCGCAACCCTCTGGACCGTGGGGTCTCTCATTCTAATCTTTATGAGTTGCTGGACGCTTTTATTCGCTTTGCGTCAGTGACGTGCCGCGCGCCTGCGGTGCGGAATTTGGTCCGCTATCGGGGCAAAGCGAACCCTGGCAAGCCGACCGCCTCGGCAGATTGATGGGTTCACGGCCTAATCCTCGTTCGCCTTGAACCGGCCCAGCCCCTGCATCACGAACGGCGCCAGCAGCGCGATCAGCGCAATGCCGAGCAATGTTGCCGACATCGGGCTTTGCAGCAGCGCCATGGGATCGCCGAGGCTGATCGACATCGCGCGGCGCAACTGGCTCTCGGCGATCGGCCCGAGGATCAGGCCGATCACGACAGGTGCGATCGGAAAATCGAATCGGCGCATCAAAAAGCCCATCACGCCGAATCCCGCCAGCATCGACAGTTCGACCACCGACGGCTTTGCGGCAATGGTGCCGGTGGTCGCAAACACCAGAATGCCGGCGTAAAGCCACGGCTGCGGGATCGCGAGCAGTTTCACCCACAGGCCGACCAGCGGCAAATTGAGCACCAGCAGCATGACGTTGGCGATGAACAGGCTGGCGATCAGGCCCCACACCAGATCGGGCCGCTCGGCGAACAGCAACGGCCCCGGGTTGAGGC
>JBOHIT010000035.1:0-7268 GCA_050726155.1 Bradyrhizobium sp. | reverse complement strand
ATTACGTCACCGTGACCCGGCTCAGCGACGCCCACGAACTCTATACCGTGATCCTCGGCCCCAACATCGAAAAGCATTTTCGCGAGGCGCTGTTCCTGAGCCAGGGCGATCCCTGGATCTATGTCGAGAGCCCGATCGCGATCACGGTATGGCTATTGGTGGCGGCGATCCTGATCGCGGGCTTCATCGCCCGCCGTCGCGCAGCGTTCGCCGATGCGATGGCGCAGGAGAGCAGCCTGTAGCGGGCATCCAGAAGGCCTTACGGCAGCACTTCCTTGCGCTCGGCGAGCAGCTCATCCAGTGCGGCGCGCTTGTCTTCCAGCAATTCCGCCTGAGCGGCCTCGATCACGGTATAGAGTTCGTGGGCGTCGCTGAGCCGGGTCACGGTGACGTAATCGGCGCCGGCTGCGTAGAGATCATTGACGTCGCGCAGCATATCCGCGGTCGCAACGATCTTGGCGGTCGGATTGAGGGTGCGGACGTGCCGGACCAGCTTCTCGTTGTTGGCGCCCTTCAATAGCGAGTCCGGCACGCTCAGGATGATCAGCTCCGACTTGCCGATCCCGGCATGCAGCAGCGTATCGACATTGCTGATATCGCCGTAGATCACGTGCAGGCCGCGATCATGCAGCGTCCGGAACACGTTGGGATTGAAATCGATCACGGTGATCTGCTCGAGCACAAGCGGATTCTGCCGTTCGATTTCGGCCAGCAGCGCACTCGCCGCGCGGAAGAAGCCGAGAAGGACGATCCGGCGCGCTTCGCCGTGCCCTCCCCCATGTTCGGCATCCGCGTTTTGGCTATGATCGAGATCGCGCAGGCCGATCTTCTTCATGGGACCGATCAGACCTCGCGTGATCTCGTCGCTCTTGCCCATCACGAAGGTGCTGATCACGGCCAGGACCACGAACGCGAATGAAGCGGCACTCGAGGTTTCCGCGCTGATGTGCTTGGCGGCGACGCCGGTCTGGATCACGACCAGCGAGAACTCGGAAATCTGCGCCAGATTGATCGCCGGCAACAGGCTGGCGCGCAGCCCCTGCTTCATCAGGTAGAGCGGAACAAAGGTCGTCACCACGCGGCTGACGACCGTGAACAGCGCGATCATCAGCGCCAGGCCGATCACCGACAGGCCGGGAATCGGAATGGTCATGCCGAGTGCGACGAAGAACAGCGTGATGAAGAAATCGCGCAGCGTCGTCACCTTGGCCGTGACGTCGAGCGCATACGGGAAGGTCGAGAGCGAGACGCCGGCCACCAGCGAGCCCATCTCGCGCGACAGATGCAGTTTTTCGGCGATCTCGCCGATCAGGAAGCACCACGCCAGCGCGCCGAGCAGGATCAGCTCCGGTCGGCGCGCGATCTGGTGAAACAGCCGCGGCAGCACGTAGCGGCTCAGCACCAGCGCGGTCGCGACCAGCACGCCGACCCGGCCGATCGAGATCAGGATCACGCTGATCTGGAGGTTGTCGAGGCTCGGCTGCACCGCGAGGAACAGGATCGCGAAGATGTCCTGCAGCACCAGCACGCCAAGCGTGATGCGTCCGGGCAGCGTATCGAGCTCACGCTTCTCGTACAGCACCTTGACGATGATGACCGTCGAGGAGAGCGCGCAGGCGATGCAGAGATACAGCGCATCGAAATGACCCGCGCCCATCGACAGCCCGATCCCCCAGAAGAACAGAATCCCGAGCAGGCAACCACCGACCAATTGCCCGCCTGCGGCGAACAGGATGACCTTGCCGGCGCGCACGATCTTTTTCAGGTCGATTTCCAGCCCGATCATGAACAGCATGAAGATCAGGCCGAGTTCGGAAATGACGTGGATCGATTCCTGCGACTTGACCCAGCCCATGCCGAATGGACCAATGAAAAACCCGGCGATAAGGTAGGCGAGGATCAGCGGCTGTCGGGTAAAATGGGCCAGCAGGCCGAGCACCCAGGCGAACAGGATGCATAAGGTGATATCCCCAATAAGCTCGTGCATATTCCCGGACTTTCGCTTCCCGCAACCTAGAGACCCGGCCGCGATGGTCAAACGAGCAATGTGTCACATCCGCCTAACAGGTCTCTTTCTAGCGATTCTTGCCTGCGTGTCGATCCCCGGCACAGCGGTCGCCCAGGCGCAGGCGGCAGGCTCCATCGAACAGAATTTCGCCGGCTCCCTGACGGCGGTCCCCACCGATACCCTTGCCGTGTCAGGCGGGTTTTACGTCCCGGTCTATTCCAGCGTGTCGATGAGTCAGGGCAAGCTGCGGGCGGATTTTTCGGTCACGCTAAGCGTCCATAACGCCTCGGAAACCCGGCCGCTGGTGCTGAAGCGGATCGCCTATTTCGACACCGCGGGGAAGCTGGTGGAAAGTTACCTCAAGGCGCCGATCGCGCTGAAGCCGTTTTCGACGGTGGAGGTCTTCATAGCCGCGACCGATGTGCGCGGCGGGACAGGAGCCAATTTCGTGGTCGACTGGGCTGCAGCGGGCGAGATCGCGGAGCCCGCGGTCGAGGCACTGATGGTCGGCAGCGTCGGCAGCGGACATTATGCCTTCATCACCCAGGGGCGACCGATTAAGGTGATCGGCAAGTAACAAGAACCAAGTGTAACAAGAATCGGGATGCCGGAGGGCCGCGCCAGCGGCCTTCTCAACAAAGAACAAACAAGGGAGTGGCTATTCATGTCTACCGCAGCGCGTTTCGATTTCGCACCATTACTGCCTGCCGGGTTGCCGGCGCCGGCGGCGCGGTGGACGGGTCTGGCCAAATACAGTTTCGTCGGTGGCAACAATGATCCCGACCAGGTCCCGGTCGATGAGCTGATCGAAGCCGTCAATGCCGTGCTCCGGCGCGAGGGCAAGACGCTCGCGACCTACGGCCTTGCCAGCGGGCCGCAGGGCTATCGTCCCTTGCGCGAATTCCTCACCACAAAGCTCAAGCGCGACGCCGGCATCGGCTGCACCGCCGATGACATCATGATCGTTTCGGGTTCGCTGCAGGCGCTCGACCTCGTTAACACGACGCTGCTGGCCCGCGGCGACACGGTACTGATCGAACAGGAGACCTATCAGGGCTCGCTCAACCGGCTGACGCGGCTCGGCGTCAACGCAGTCGGCATTCCCCTCGACGACGAGGGCATCCGGATCGATGCATTGGCGGCCGCACTCGCCGACCACAAGCGCCGCGGCATCACACCGAAATACATCTACACCATCCCGACCGTGCAGAACCCGACTGGCTCGATTCTGCCGGAGACGCGGCGCGTGGAGATGATCCAGTTGTCGCAGCAATACGGCGTGCCGATTTTCGAGGACGATTGCTACGCCGATTTGATCTGGAACGGCCAGCGCCCGCCTGCGATCTACGCCATGAGCCCGCAGGGCGGCGTCATCCATATCGGCTCGTTTTCCAAGTCGATCGCACCGGCGCTGCGGGTCGGCTTCATCGTCGCCCCCTGGGAGATGATGTCGCGGATGCTGGCACTGAAAACCGACGCCGGAAGCGGTGCGCTGGAGCAGATGGTGCTCGCGGAGTACTGCACGCCGCATTTCGAGACCCACGTGCCGAAGCTGACGCGCGGCCTGCGCGCCAAGCTCGACACGTTGATGGAAGCGCTCAACGAGCAGTTCGGCACGTCAGCGGAGTTCGAGGACCCCAAGGGCGGCATCTTCCTGTGGGTCAAACTCCCCGACAATGTCGATACGCTGAAACTGTACCAGGCGGCGCTGGCCGCCGGCGTCGCTATCAATCCCGGGCCGGAATGGTCGACCGATAAGGCTTATGCCGGCAGCCGGTTGCGGCTGTGCTTTGCCAGTCCCTCGCATGAACAGATCCGCGAGGGCGTCGCCGTGCTCGCGGAAGTCTGCCGCAAGGAATTCGGCGTGCCCGAACGCAGCGCCAATGTGGAGACGCGGGCGCGGACCTAAGCGTGAACCATAGGCGAAGGTCCGGAGCCGGCGTCTACTCAGCCTTGATGCCGGCCTCGGCAATCAACTTGCCCCATTTCACGCTCTCGCTTTGGATGAACTTCGCGAACGCTTCGGCCGAACTGGGTTTGGGCTCGGCACCGAGCGCGCGGATTTTCTCGATCGCGGCAGGATCGCTCAACGCTTTCACGAAGGCGGCATTCAATAGGTTGACGATGTCGGGCGGGGTGCCGGCGGGTGCAACGACGCCAAACCAGCCGACAGATTCGAATTCACTCAGGCCCTGCTCGGCCAGGGTGGGCACGTCGGGCAGGAAGACGACGCGCTTGGCGGCGGAGACGCCGAGCGCCTTCAACTTGCCGTCGCCGATCAATTGTTTGGATGCTGGAATATCCAGCACCGCGAGCGGGATATGACCGGCGAGCACGTCCGTTGTCGCCGGCGCGGTGCCGCGATAGGCGATCAATTGCAGGCCGACGCCCGCCTTTTGCGCAACCAGGGCCGACGTCAGATGCATCGCGGTGCCGTTGCCGCCATGGCCGACCGACAGGCCCTGCGGTTGTGCCTTGGCCTTTGCAATCAGGTCTGGCACCGAGGCGATTGCCGACTGTTGCGAGGACACCAGCACGAACGGTATTTCCGCCAGCAAGGTCACCGGCGCCAAATCCTTGATCGGATCGAACGACATCGCGGCGCGGTTGAGATGGGGATTGACCGTCAGCACACCAGCCGCGGCCACGCCAAGCGTGTAGCCGTCCGACGCGGCCTGCGCCACCGCCCCGATCCCGATATTGCCGCCGGCGCCGGCCCTGTTCTCGATGATAATCGGCTGACGCAGCATCTCCGACAAAGCCGGCTGAAGGGCGCGGATCACAATATCGGAACTGCCACCGGGCGGAAACGTCACGATGATCTTGATCGGCTGATCAGGATATGCGCTTGCTGTTTCAATCGCCGAGAACGCCAGCGGCAGGGCGACAACGAAGGTCCCGGCCAAGGCTCGCCAGATCGACGGAAACATTCAGGTCTCCCGATGAATTTTTTTTGTGGCTGTCAGTTATGCATGATCGTCCCGGCGCAGCAAGCGACAAGCCAGCGAGCGACAAGGTGAAGACCAGCGTTCTAGTGGTGGGGGCCGGTCCGGTCGGACTGACGCTGGCGATGGATCTCGCGCTGCGGGGAATATCCGTTACCGTGGTGGAAACGCGCTCCGCCGGGGAACCGCCGAGCGTGAAGTGCAACCACGTCTCGTCGCGTTCGATGGAAATTTTCCGCAGGCTCGGGCTGGCCCGGAAGCTGCGCGACACCGGGCTGCCGGCTGACTATCCGAACGATTGCTCCTACCGCACCACGGCAACCGGCATCGAACTCTCGCGCATCCCGATTCCCTGCCGGCGCGACCGTTATGCCGCCACCGGCGGCCCCGACACCGATTGGCCGACGGCCGAGCCACCGCACCGCATCAATCAGATCTACATGGAACCCGTGCTGTTCGAGCACGCAGCCGAAATCGACGGTCTTCAGATCATGAACCGCACCGCGTTCGAGGGTTTCAGCGAAGACGGCACCGGCATTGTTGCGACCGTCCGCAACCTCGACAGTCAAATCGCCTTGCACGTCCATGCCGATTTCATCGTGGGTTGCGACGGTGCGCGTTCGTTGGTCCGCAAGGCCATCGACTCCAACCTGCAGGGAACGCCGATCATCCAGCGCGTGCAATCGACCTTTATTCACGCACCCGGCCTGCTCGCCCTGATGGACCAGCCCGCCTGGATGACGCTGTCGCTCAATCCGAGGCGTTGCGGCACGGTGGTCGCGATCGACGGCCGCGAGAAGTGGCTGATCCACAATCACCTCAATCGCGAGGACGAAACCTTCGAATCCGTCGATCGCGATGCGTCGATCCGCGCCATCCTCGGCGTCGATTCCGATTTCGAGTACGCGATCCTGAGCAACGAGGACTGGGTCGGCCGCCGCCTGGTCGCCGACCGCTTTCGCAAGGGCCGCGCGTTCATTTGCGGGGATGCCGCACATTTGTGGATGCCCTATGCCGGCTACGGCATGAATGCCGGGATCGCGGACGCGACAAATCTCGCATGGCTGCTAGCGGCCTATCTGCAGGGTTGGGCCGACATCGCCATCCTCGATGCCTATGAGGCCGAGCGCCTTCCCATCACCGAACAGGTGTCTCGCTTTGCGATGGACATGGCAGGCAAGGTCTTGAGCCAGCGTCGCGCCGTGCCTGCGGAAATCGAGCAGCCGGGCCCTGAGGGCGATGCAATCCGCAAGCAGGTGGGACAAGCAGCCTATGACCTGAACGTGCAGCAATATTGCTGCGCCGGTCTCAACTTCGGCTATTTCTACGATCGCTCGCCGATCATTGCCTACGACGGCGCCGAACAGCCGGGCTTCACGATGGCGGACTTCACACCGTCCTCGACGCCGGGCTGCCGGCTGCCGCTCGCGACATTGGCCGATGGGCGGATCGTCTATGACGCGCTCGGGCCGGGCTACACGCTTTTGCGGTACGAGCCGGATATTGCAGTTGCGCCATTGGCAGATGCGATGCGCGCCCATGGCGTACCATTTTCGATCGTCGATGTCCCCGCCGGCGAAGCGCAGCCGCAGGACCGCCGGAAACTCATTGTTGTGCGCACCGATCAACACGTCGCCTGGCGAGGCGACGCCATCCCCGACAATCCCGAACACCTCGTCGGCAAGCTGCTCGGCCGAGACTCCAATCCCGGCCCGGGTTGATCGCCTCGTGGCGGAAGCGCGCTCCCAGCATCGCCTCGGCATTGCCCTCGTCGTCGCAGCCGCCATTGCGTGGAGTACGGCGCCGTTCTTCACACGGCTGCTTCCCTATGATTCCTGGACCATTCTGTTCTGGCGCGGGCTGTTCGGCGGAGGGCTGATCGCGGTCATGATGGTGCTGCTGCAAGGCCGCGCCGGCCTGCAGGAGTTGACCAAAATGGGCAGCAGCGGCTGGCTGGTCGCGTCGTATTCGACGGCGGCCATGCTCGCCTTCATTCCGGCGCTGCAAATGACCAGCGTATCCAATGTCGCCATCATCATCGCGACAGGTCCCTTCCTCGCCGCGGCGCTGGCCTGGGTATGGCTTGGCGAAGTCCCGCATGTGCGAACCATGCTGGCGAGCGTCGTGGCGCTGTGCGGCGTCGCTGTCATCCTCGGCCATGCGCGCGTCGGCTCCGACCTTCTCGGCATCGCGCTCGCGATCTTCATGGCGCTGGCGATCGCTGCGATGACGGTCATGGTGCGGCGGCACAAGGACACGTCGATGGTCGCAGCCGCCGCGATCTCGAACATCCTCGGCAGCGTCGTCAGCCTTCC
>JBOHIT010000034.1:0-8795 GCA_050726155.1 Bradyrhizobium sp. | reverse complement strand
GACCTGCAAAGCTGTATTTGCCGGGATTATTCCGAATGAGCTGCACCAGTTCCGGCAGCGATTTGGCCGGCACCGACGGGTTGACCACCACCACATTCGGGGATGCCGCAACCAGCGTCACTGCGGTGAAATCCTTGACCGGATCGTACGGCACCTTGGCGTAGAGGCTGGGGTTGACCACAAAGCCGGTGCTGATCGCCATGATGGTGTAGCCGTCCGGGGTCGCGCGCGCGACCTGGCCGGCGGCGGTGTTGCCGCCGGCGCCGCCGATATTCTCCACGAAGAACTGCTGGCCGAGCGCATCGGAGAGTTTTTGCGAGACCAGGCGCGCGATCACGTCGGTCGGGCCGCCGGCGGGGAAGCCTACGACCACCCGCACCGGGCGAGTCGGGTAGCCCTGCGCCGAGGCCGCCGGGACATTACCCAGCAGCAATGCGGCTGCGAGCAATAGTTGCAAAACGGCCGCCATGGCGCTCTCCCAATATATGTTTGTTGTTGGCGCCATCTTCGGCGAGGGCGCGTCGCAGAACAAGGGGGGAGGTGAGCAAGGACGAAACCGTTATTTCTTCAGCAGTGGCTTGATCCGCTGTTCCAGTTCCTCGAACGACATCGAGCCCTTCAGCCGCTCGCCATTGACGAAGAAGGTAGGAGTCGAATCGACCTTGAGCGTGTCGTACGCGTATTTCTGGTCGGCCGTCAGCTTTTCGAATTGCGCCTGATCCGCCTGGCAGGTCGCCACATCCTGCTCGGTCATTCCATTAAGCTTGCCGACAAACATCAGCGTGTCCTTGGTCTGGGCGATCAGGCGGTCCTGTTGCTTGAACAGCAACTCGACGGCGCCGAGATATTTTTCGGAATCGTTCTTGGCGATGCAACGAGCCAGGATCGAGGCTGCCGCGGCCTTGATATCGAGCGGGAACTCGCGAAACACGAAGCGGACCTTGCCGGTGTCGATATATCTGGATCGCAGCATCGGGAACACGTTCTCGCCGAATGCCGCGCAATGCGAGCAGCTCATCGACGCATATTCGGTGATGGTCACCGGCGCTTTCGGCGATCCGATCGCGATGTCGGGCAGCGATACCGGCTTGGCAACGGCGGCCGCCATGGCGCTCTGCGCGACGGCGGCGTCCGTGAAAAATGGCGCGATGGAAGCGAGCAGGGCGACGATGGCGATGCGCTGGAGGGTGTTCAACGGACTATTCCAAATTGCTGACCGGGCAGAACTTAGCCGGTAGTTTCTTTTCCGAATTATCTATATTCTTCAATGTGCAAAGACGAAAGCCGGAAGTATCACAACAGCGACATCGGTTAGGGCATCGGTCGTCTGATCCTGGGCGAGGCGCGGCCGGCAAGCCAGATACGGAGTACTTGAGATGCTCAACCCATCAAGGCGGGTCGCCGTCGTCGGCCTTGGTCCGATCGGCCGCAAGGTCGTGGAAGCGTTGGATCAGGGTATCAATGGTCTGGTCCTTGCCGCTATATCGGTACAGGACCCGGCAAAGCACGGCGAATTTCTGGCCAGACTGAAGAGAGCGCCCACCGTCCTCCCAATCGATGATCTTTGTGAGGCGGCCGATATCGTCATCGAGTGCGCGCCCAGCAAGCTCGTTCGATCGATCGTCATCCCGTTCGTAAGCCGTGGGAAAACCGCGATCGTGCTCAGCGTGGGTGCGCTACTCGAGAACGAGGATCTCATTGCACTTGCCAGACAACACGGCGGCCAGATCGTGGTGCCGACGGGAGCGCTGATCGGTCTCGACGCGGTCACGGCGGCGGCGGAAGGCAAGATACAGTCGGTCAGGATGGTGACGCGAAAGCCGCTCAATGGCCTCGCCGGGGCTCCCTATCTGGTCGCAAACAACATCGACATTTCCGGCATCACCGAGCCCTTGAAGATATTCGAGGGCACCGCGCGTGACGCCGCGAAGGGTTTTCCGGCCAATCTCAATGTCGCCGTTGCACTTTCGCTGGCGGGCATTGGGCCCGACCGGACCACGCTGCAGATTTGGGCCGACCCGACCGTGACCCGGAACGTCCACCGCGTTGAGGTGGAATCCGATTCCGCGCGCTTTTCGATGTCGATCGAGAATATCCCGTCGGAAAACCCGAAGACCGGCCGCATCACCGCCCTTTCGGTCATTGCCTATCTGCGCAAGCAGGGCTCCGCCTTGCGTGTCGGGACCTGAGCGTTTCCGAATCAGGCAGTGACGGGCAAAGTGGCGTCACCTGGACAACGACATCCATCGCTCCGCGGCCCCGATCGCCGCCGCCCAAAGCCGATCCGACGGCTGACCGCGGTGCAGGGCCTTGCCGACCTCACAGATCGCCATGAACGCGCCTGAGCGCGCCTCTTCGACTTCCAGCGATTGTTCGCCGCTTCCTTGAACCAGGCCGACCAATCCATTCAGGATCGGCAATGCCAGTTCGGCCGGCTTGTCTTCGGCAGCCTTCAAAGCGTCGAGCACGCGCGTCGCTTTCTCGAAATCACTCATGGCCATCTACCAACGCCGGAGGGACGAAAACCAGGAACAACGCGGCCGGATACCCGTCCGATACTGGCGAAACGCTGCCAAGGATATCCGAAAGAGCGTTGAACGCCAAAGGTTACCGCATTGTCGGTCCTACACTCCGCGATGATTCCATAGGCCGAACGGGCGAGCGCACGCGGTCCCGCGCCAATCCTGCCGCCGCCAACAATACGTTCGATGAGGGAGAGTTTGCCATCTCGGTCAACTACGTGAACGGTCTGTCGCTGACGCTGAACGACTCCCTGCTTTTAGTCCGGCCATGGAACGATGCTTTTGACGACCTGTGATCGTGTCGCCTTTGGCCGGCGCGTTGGAATATCGCTGGGCCGCTTCTTTTGCTGAAACCGGACGGCCCGCCAAACCGTAACTTAAGTGTCGGCTATGGCTTCTGTTTGAGGCAGGGCAATTGGAAGTGGTCGGCAGGGGCCGCCCGGTTTTCCAAGTTACGGGCGGCCCCACCATAGGTTTCAGTGTCTAACCTGTTTGGGTTAGACACTGCCTTCCACAAAAAGAAAACCTTCGTCCGCAACGCACAACGCCGCTCAAGCGGAATATGATCGCTGAGCGGCGTCGGCCTAGCCCCGGACACTTAAATTTTCCGGCAATCATTTGTGTGCACGACACATGCCAAGGTTCGATGACTTCGCCGTGACCGGATCTCCGTAAGAATACCGAGATTGAGATCGGCCAGGAATCTCGAAGGAATAGCATCGACGCCGGGCAGGGCGGCGAGCTATTGCGCCGCCTGCGACGGCAGAGGTCGTCCGATCACGGCCCGAAGGTTGTCGAGTTCCAGGAATTCGTCAGCTTGTCGACGCAATTCGTCTGCGATTATCGGAGGGCTCACTCTCAAACTCGACACGACCGTTACCCGACGCCCTCTGCTTTGAATTGCGTAGACCAGCCGGCGAAGATCTCCATCGCCCGAAAACAGGACGATTTCATCGACGTCCTTTGCGATCTCCATCGCATCAACACTTAGTTCGACGCCTATATTTCGTTTAAACGCCCTTCGACCCTCGCCGTCGTTATGTGCCTTCGCGGACTTAATCACGACTCTATAGCCGTTGTAGCTCAGCCAATCTGTAAGCGGCCGGATAACATGGTAACCCGTATTATCGTCGACGATCGACGTATAGTAGTACGCTCGGACCAGCGTTCCGCGCCTCGCGAACTCGGCCAGCAGAAGCTTGAAGTCGATATCGAAGCCGAGATTCTTGGCTGTGAAATGCAGGCTGAGGCCATCGATGAACAAAGCTGTCTTGTGAAAAGCCGACATATCAAGCTCGAACAATAATTAAAAGCGCAGTCAAAGTCGTTTGGTTAAGGCCATTGCGGAGCGCAGCCCGACGCCTCGATCAATTGGTTTTGTGTGTACCCCCGGCGACTGATAAAGCTCCGTCGGTGAAGGCTACCAGCCAGTTCCGTTGGGGAACAGTAGATTCGGGGAACCCGGTAGTATTACCGTGAAATACCGGCCTGGGGAGACTCCCCCGTCGCCCTGTCTAGAATGTGTGCAGCGCTGGATTGATCTACTGCAAGTGTTTAGGGGCTCAGGATTGACGCGCCTATTCGATGGTCGTCGCTCCGCAGCTGTCAGCCAGGGATGGGAGCTTGAGCATAGGCGGCGGGATAAACCGGAAACAGATTAGCAGATATCCGTAGTAGCCCGGTAGCTTTTAGCAAGTTTGAGCGTTTGGCTCAGCCTGCCTATGGCCATTTTCATAGTCCAGAAATTCCCGGATCGCGAGCGGAGTTTGACGCAATCTCCGACTGGCGACCTCACAAGAGACGCCCAACCCTGTCAGCTATTTGTCCCCCCACACCACATTCTGCCCGGCTGTCGTTAGGTGCGGAGCGTTTCCGCGCATCGCGACCAGACCAAGCTCGATCAGTTTCGTCAGATCGTCTTTATCGACCTGCCTTGGTCACCTGGCGGCAATGTCCCGCATCGTCCATTGTTGCGAAAGACATCAAATCTGAATTGGATGGCCTCGAACGACATGCACCCTAGATCACGATCCATGCAATGAAGGCCATTGCCAAAAGCGCCACTCCAAACCATAGCCAGTGCTGCAACTTCGCTTCTGCGTCGAGCACGTCACTTTGCCTTCGCTCTTACACTTGCCGATGCCGTTGCTCGCGCTGCCTCTAGGCGCTCTGACGGTCCGGACAATATTGATTTTTGGGCGAGAGATGGGTTCAACCAGTGCGCCTTTTGCGTCACCGAGGCTCGCGAGCGTCCGAGCGAGTGCGCTATACTACGAGCGCCTCGGCCTACGTCAGCCAACATCCGCAAACGGCGGACACCTTCCTCAGTCCATGGCAATCTCTTGGCGGGCATCTACTTCCGGGACTTGATTGCAGGTCACGAAATTAAAGCCCCGTCCGCGGCAGTCGCTTCCTCGGACGGGGCTTAGGGTTTGATGGAGGCGCAATCGATCAGACCCGGCGCTCTGCGGGAGCGCCGATCAGAAGGCTAACAGCCCGCTTCGTCTTCGAAAAGCGGAATCGGGAAAACTTGGTATTTCTACCGGGAGCTGGCTGCTGTTTGGTCGTGAAGCGGAGCGGAATCGACGTCTGGATATGGAGACCTTCAACTCAGATGCCTGCATAATGACAGCCCCGACGGCCTGCCCAAATCCTTGGCAATCGCGCGATCGCAGCTTCCCTGACTTGCCACCAGGCAAGCGGTGACTCTCGGATAGAGCCGAACAAGCGAATGGCTTACTGCTTGGCAGCTTCGTCTTCAAGGCAACGGTTCAAGAAGACGATGCGATCTCGCGGTAACACCTTTTCGCTGTCCGCTTTCTTGGCACAGCTCTGTTGCCGAATCTGTTCGGCCCGACGCTTCTCTGCAGCCTCACGATATTCCGGAGCAACCTTGCTTGGATCAACCAGCTTCTGAGCCTGAACTGTGGTGGTAAGGACCAAAAGAATCAAAATAACGCGGACGATCAAATTTAGCCTCCTAAAGTATGCGGTTCGTCTTAGTCAAAAATTGTCTGCAAAGGGCCGCTCGGCGACCACTTTTTTTTGTCGCTCGGAGCCGGTGGCACGGCTTTCGAACTGCAGATCAAGGGGAGGCAGCGGTGTCGGAGTTCTAGGACCGCCGTCCTGGTATCGTGTTGCTAAGTCCAGTAGCCGCCTCTTGATGAAGGGATCGTTGGCCTTCTCTGCCAACTCACGCACCATTCGTACGCGCTGTTGCTTAAATTGCTCATCCAACATGACTAAACCCCAATGCCACCAACCGAAATGCGAACAGTAACCCATAACGACAGTCGGAAAAATAGCTAACTGAGTGCGAACCGGCCGGGCTGGCGCCCCGAACGGGGAACCAAAGCTGAAGTCCTCGGTTGAGGGAATCCAGGCAATTACCGAAGGGAGATTTCCATGAAAAGAATTGCTGTTGTTGTAGTCACGGCAACTGCCGCGATTGGAAGCTTTGGTTCGCCCGCTAACGCACATGGCCCTGGCTACGGCTACTGGGGCGGATACACGTTCGGCTACTATCGGGATTATTCCCCAGTGGGTACTTATGACGGCTACATTCCGGTGACCCACACCGAATACACGACTTACAATGATGCGCCGGCTTATATGGGCTATCGCTATCGCATTGTTGTACATCCGGCGCATGCCAATCGCCGCCAACTTCGTTGGTAACAGACGCTGCCAGATCAAGCCCGCTTGGGTGAAGTGGGCTTGATAATCGGTCGGGCGCGAAGCCGATCACTAACGCTCGCAGTTCAGGCAAAGCGAAATCGACGTATAATCCACAGGCCTATCCACCCACCCATGAAAAGCAGGATCGGAGGACCAAGTACGACGGTGAGATAGACCAGCAACGGGATGGGATAGTCGCGTTCTGCGGAAGGAATGAGGTCGCACCATGGCCCTGTCTTTGGCGCTTGTATCGTGCCGCACTCGGTCACGAGTCTCGACCATTCCGCAGCTGCAGCCCGCGTAGGCGCGTCAGCTCTCCAAACGTAAGCAGATGCAACACAAAAGGCGCAGACCCAAACGAGCGAAAGGGCAAACCACACGCGAAGCAAACCTTTTACCCAACTCATCCGATCTTTGCCCTCCGCTCGATCTTCACAAACCCGGGGTCAGCTATCCGTCCCCCACACCGCATTCTGCCCGGCTGTCGTTAGGTATGGGGCGTCGCCGCGCATCGCGACCAGGCCAAGCTCGATCAGTTTTGCCAAATGATCTTTGTTGACCTGTCCTGGTCGCCTGGCGGCAATGTCCCGCATCGTCCATTTGAGATCAATCGCTTCCAGCCCGAACTGAGCAAGTGGGTCTGCTTCGTCGCGCATTTTCGCCCTCTACTTCACCTCCAGCTCCGCGCGCAGAGTCAATTTTTCGAATCGCCTCGATCAGGAAAACGACATCGGCAATGCAGGCGACAACTTAGTTGTAACGTCTGTGCCAATTTTGTCGCGCGTACTCTGAGTGTGTAGGTTGATGTGCATACAGTCGACGATACTACCAAGGACGATACTACCAAGAAGGCGTTTAGCGCAAAGCATGGCGGAAGGGGTGTCCCGTCAACTCTTTTGATTTTGCTTACGTTTTCTGAGCCCGCTCGGCAATAGCTACGGTCCCAGTCACGGATGTTGGGCCGCGGGTTGAGCCCGTTCGGATCATCTAGCTAACGTGATCTGCTTCACATTGCGGCATTAATTAAAGAGGGAGCTGCGATGAGTCTTGCTTCAGCTGGAACCGGTGATCGCGCAGAAAGCGATGTCGTGAGCGCGTTACGCTTCGGCTTCGAAGGCCGTGGCCGAAGCTGCGCACCGCGTTTGTCTTGCTACGCTCGGCCTTCGAGCGCGCCATTGTGTGAATTGTGCCACTTTTGAACACAGATGCACCCACGCATGGCGAGCAGGTACGGCAAGCCACTCAACGTTTGATTGCTTTTCGATGACAACCAAGTTTTGCTTGTCGAGCAATTGCGATGGTGTCATACTTGCTTCAAGATATTGCTGCAGGCTACGCGGATAATAAACACGAACCGCGAACTTCCTTGTTGATTGGCAGGAAGCTGCAAAATGGTTGAATTTTACAGAAGTTTTTTGTTTTGGCATTCTGCTGAATGCACTGTTGCGAGTTTTCGATTTGATGATTTGCGATTTTTGACTTCATTGCATGGCGGCTTCTTCGCCAAACCAAACTCACCGAACTTCTGCGGCTCATCTGGTTCTTGACGCTCGGTTTCCACCGGGTTCGTCATACTCGTTGTCGATGTATTTTTGAGTGCGTGCGCGCCGTTCAATAATTCCATTCAAGGGGCACCCCATGGGGAAAGCTTGGCGCTGGAACAAGCAGTCATTCAAACGAACCGTTCTCGATGCGGTTCTGGATAAGGTCGTTCGCGATCTTTTTAGCGTTGGCGATCGGCCGCATACGCGGAAAATCGGTGGTGCCGCATCGGCCAAGAAGCCGCGCCGGCAGAATTTTTCGCTCGAGGCGATCGAGCCGCGGCTGCTGTTGTCGGCGGACATCTCATATGTAAACCCGCTCGCGCATGAGTATACGCTACAGGCGACCGGCGCGGACAGCCTCACCCTTTTCGAAACCGGTACCGCGACGGTCGCAGGCACCGCGACACTGACAGATAACAGTATCACCATTAAGCGCGCCGGCGGTTCCATCATTCAGGGAGCTATCGGGGATACCGTCCATATCGACCTCAACAGTTTCTCGACCCTGAACGGATTTGTCGGTAGCGGCGGCAACTTCACCATCAATTTTACCGGTGGCGATCAGAGCCTGTTTGAGGACAAGGTCACTCTCGATGGCTCCGCTACCCTGGGCTTCGGCTTAGCCATAAAGAGCGATTCAGCGATCGCGTCCAATGCGACTGCCAGCTTCAACGGTGACCTTTCGCTTGAGGTCACCGAGAAATCCACGGGGTTCCTGAACAGCGACAAGGCCGTCTTTGCGAAGACGAATGCGGAGATCTCCATTACCGGAGCCACTCTTAGCGCAGACACCATCAGTTTGACCGCAACGTCGGATTTGACCGGCATCACGACAAATGGATTCAGCCTGGGTCCGGTCGATGCCAAGGTCATCGTGGCGCTCGCCACGACATCGGTTTCGATTCTCGGCGGCTCGCATCTGACCGCGACAAGCGGCGATGTGACGATCAGTGCCATTACGAAGGTCGGAACTGCCGCGGCCGACGCGGCCGACGATTCGAGCGATACCGACGACACCAAAGACGCCGTCATCGCGGTGACAACGGTTACC
>JBOHIT010000033.1:0-7311 GCA_050726155.1 Bradyrhizobium sp. | reverse complement strand
CGTCCGCCCCGCCGGACCGCTGGTCTGGATTCACGGCGCCAGCGTCGGCGAGGTGCTGGCCTCGGCGGCGTTGGTCGAACAGTTGCGGGCGCTGAACCTGCGCATTCTCCTGACCTCGGGCACGGTGACTTCGGCGGCGGTCGTCGCCAAGCGGTTTCCCCCCGACGTCATCCATCAATATGTCCCCTACGACTCGCCGCGCTACGTCGCGCGGTTTCTCGATCATTGGCGGCCGTCGCTGGCGCTGTTCATCGAATCCGATTTGTGGCCGAACCTGATCCTGTCGAGCGCGGCGCGGCGGCTGCCGATGGTGCTGATCAACGGCCGGATGTCGCAACGCTCGTTTCCGCGCTGGCGCCGGGTCTCCGGCACCATCTCGGCGCTGCTCGGCCGCTTCGAATTGTGCCTGGCGCAGTCGCAAACCGATGCCGACAGGTTTTCGGCGCTCGGCAGCCCCAACGTCGTGACGACGGGCAATCTGAAGCTCGACGTTCCCGCGCCGCCGGCGGACGCCGCCAAGCTGGAGCGGCTGATGGCGATGACGCGCGGCCGCCCGGTCGTGGTCGCCGCCTCCACCCATTCCGGCGAGGATGAGATGGTGGCGGAAGCGCACAAGACGCTCGCCGGATTCTTTCCGGGCCTGTTGACCGTGATCGTGCCGCGGCATCCCGACCGCGGCGAGGCGATCGCGCGCATGGTCGCGGGCTCCGGCCTGCAGGCCTCGTTGCGTTCGCGCGAGGAATTGCCGACCGCGACCACCGATATCTACGTCGCCGACACCATGGGCGAACTCGGGCTGTTTTATCGGCTGTCGCCGATCGTGTTCATGGGCGGATCGCTGGTCGAGCACGGCGGGCAGAATCCGATCGAGGCGGTCAAGCTCGGCGCTTCGATCGTCCACGGCCCGCACGTGTTCAATTTCAGCGACGTCTATGAGGCGCTCGATCGGGCCGGCGGTGCGCGGCGGGCGGATTCCCAGGAAGCGCTGGTCAAGCAACTCGGTCAGCTACTAGCCGATCCCAAGGCGCGCGAGGCATCGCTGGCGGCGTCCGAGCGCGTGGTCGAACAGCTCGGCGGCGCGCTGGAACGCACGCTCGCGGCCCTCGAACCGTATCTGTTGCAGTTGCGGATCGAGATGGGGGCCGCCAATGCGTGAGCCGCGCTTCTGGCACGGCGCGCCCTCTCTGAATTCGAATCTATTAAGACCGCTCGCAGCCCTCTATGGCGCCATCGCCGCGAGGCGCATGCAGCGCAATGGGCTGGATGCCGGCGTTCCCGTTATCTGTGTCGGCAACTACCATGTCGGCGGCGCCGGCAAGACGCCGACGGTGCTGGCGCTGGCAAAGCTGTTGCGCGATCTCGGCGAAACGCCGGTGGTGCTCAGCCGTGGCTATGGCGGAAAATTACACGGTCCGGTCAAGGTCGATCCAACCCGCCATGCCGCCGCCGATGTCGGCGACGAGCCGCTGATGCTGGCGGCGTCGCTGCCGGTGGTGGTTGCGCGCCAGCGCGCCGATGGCGTTCCGCTGGCGCGTTCGCTGGCCGCGACCGTGATCCTGATGGACGACGGTTTCCAGAGCCCGGCGGTTGCCAAGGATGCGTCGCTGATCGTGATCGATGGCCATCGCGGCCTCGGCAACGGTCAGGTGTTTCCCGCCGGACCGCTGCGTGCGCCGTTGCCGCTGCAAATCGCGCGCACCGACGCGCTCGTCATTGTCGGCAACGGCACCGCGGCGGAATCGGTCGCGGCTGACATCGCCGCGCCGGGCAAGCCGGTGCTACGCGCGCGTCTGACGCCGGGCGAAACCTCCGTCGAATCGTTGCGCGGCAAGCGCGTGCTGGCCTTCGCCGGCATCGGCGACCCCGCACGGTTTTTTGCCACGTTGCGGGCCAGCGGTGTTGACGTCGCGCGGCAGCGCGCCTTCGCCGACCATCATGCGTTTTCGAAAGCCGAGATCGACGGCCTGATCGCCGAGGCCGCCCGCGACGCGCTGGCGCTGGTGACGACGGAAAAGGATCTGGCGCGGCTCTGGTCCGGCGGCGGACTGCCGGATTGGGCGAAACAGATCGTGCCGTTCGCGGTGACGCTGGAGTTTGAGGATGGAGCGAAGCTGAAGCGATTCGTGACCGATCAACTCTTCAAGGCGCGTGAGAAGAAATTTCGATGAACGTAGGGTAGGCAAAGCGAAGCGTGCCCACCACTCTGGAACGGTGTCGAGAGATGGTGGGCACGGCGCATGCGCGCCTTTGCCCACCCTACAAGTTCACCCCTGCGTCTTCAGCGCGCCGGGAAAATGCCGTTGCAGCACGGCGGTCGGAACCGAATAGGCTTCCTGCAGATCGACGCTCCAGTATTTCAGTTCGTCGAGCGGGATCCGCACATCAGTGATGGCGCAGCGCACATAGGTTCCGGGCGAGACCACGCGGAAATCGCCATCCAGATATTGCACCTGCGCTTCGCCATGCCCCGAGGGACCGAATTTATTAAGCAAGATAGACTCTCCGACAGGCCGGCCCGCGGGGCCGACTAAAGTGTATTTTCCAAATCCGATCTATCACAGATAGGTTGGGCTGTCCGCTCCCGAAACCCACCTACTTGTGATGATTTTCGGGCGATTCTGCATGATAGCCTGCCAGGATGGTTCGCTGTGCTTCCATCGCCATGATGACCCGGCCGAGACCGATGCGCCCTCCGTCAGCAAGAAGATTGTCGGCAAAGCTGTTCCTGACGCTGTTGGCCGTCGGCTGCGCCGCCGTTACGCGCGGCGCGCAGGCCGCGTCGTTGCCGGCGCCGCATCAGGTCGAGATCCCCGCGCCCAGCCTCAATCTGCACGCCCAGCTCTACAAGCCTGATGGTAACGGGCCGTTCCCCACCGTGATCGCGCTGCACAGCTGCGGCGGGTTGGGCGGTCCGTCCGAACCGGTGCTGCCGCGCTACCGCGACTGGGTCGAGCAGTTGCTGAAGGCGGGACATGCGGTGGTGCTGCCGGATAGTTACGGTTCGCGCGAACTCGGTCCGCAATGCCGCACCAAGGAGCGCCGCGTGCTCGCGCGCCGCGAGCGGCTGGCCGACATCGTGGCGACGCGGCGATGGCTGGCGCAGCAGAACTGGGTCGCGCAGGAACGCGTCAGCCTGATGGGATGGGCCAACGGCGCCAGCGCCCTGTTGTGGGCGGTGCGACCGCAAGGCTGGCGCAATGACGGACCGGACTTCCGCTCGGCGGTCGCGTTCTATCCGGATTGCCGGATTTCCGCCGGCCTCGGCTGGAGTGCACGGGTGCCGACGCTGCTGTTGATCGGCGCCAAGGATGACGTCAGCTCGCCCGCTGCCTGCCGCCAGATGGTGGAGGGCGCCCGCGGCCGCAGCGCGCTGGCGCGGATCGAAGTCTATCCCGGCGCGTCGCATGATTTCGACCGCGCCAATCTTCCGCTGCGTGCGATCAGCGGCAACACCGACGCCGGCCTGCCTGAGCGCGGCCACATCGGCACTGACACCGATGCCCGCGCGGACTCGCAAAAGCGTGTCGCCGAATGGCTGGCAAGGTGATGTTTCACAAGTAGCGCGTCATGCCCGGGCAAAGCCGTCTGAAGGACGGCGTCGCTTACGCTCGCCTATGTCCCGGGCATCCACGACTTGGCGGCGTCAATAAAGAAGACGTGGATGGCCGGGACAAACCCGGCCATGACGGATGAGACATCTCCCGCTAAAACAAACTGCCCTGATCGACCGGCTTCACCACGCGCTTGGGTGCGATCGTCTTGGTTTCTCGCCGCGCCAGTGCGGGCGCGCTCGTCGCCGTCGTTGCCACCGGCCGATCCGCATCCGCCGTCGCCGCCACGCGGCCGTCGGCGAATTCGATCGACAGATGCGCAGCTGGCCCGATCGAGGCGGCGGCATGCACGGCGTGGCCGTGTTCGTCGCGCACCAGCGCAAAGCCCCGCGCCAGCACGCCGCGATAGGACAGCGCCGACAGCAACTGCCCGCTATGGGCGACGCGGGCGTCAAGCCGCGTCATCGCGGTCACCAGCGCGCGGCGTGCGCGCTCGGCGAGGCGATGGATGCGTTCGCGGTCGCGCGCAATCGCATTGCGCTGCGCCTGCGCGTTGGAAAGTTTTGACGCTTTCAGCCGGACCTCGAGCCCGGCAAAGCGGTCGCGCCGGTTGCGCAGCAGCGCGCGTGCCGAAAGCCGGATGCGCTCGCCGGATACGGTGAGGCGGTGGCTTGCCTGCGCCACCTGTCCGCGCAGCACCTTCAGCGTCAGCCCGGCGCTGAGCTGCGAGAAGCGGCGATGATGCGCGCTGGTATTGGCCTTCAGGCCGCGTGGCAGCGACGCACCGGCGTTGTCGAGTCGCTGCCGCGGGATCGCCAGCAATTCGCTGGCGGCGGGTAGCGCCCGGGCCGCGGAGCGCAATTCATTGCGGCGGCTCTCCTGGCCGCGCAGCCAGCACACCATGGTGCGGCGCGCGAGGCCGGCGACCTCGACCAGCAATTCGCTGCGCACCGGCACGGCCATTTCGGCCGCTGCGGTCGGCGTCGGCGCGCGCTTGTCGGCGGCAAAATCGATCAGCGTGATGTCGGTCTCGTGGCCGACCGCCGAGATCAGCGGGATCATGCTCTCGGCGGCGGCGCGAACCACGATCTCCTCGTTGAACGACCACAGATCTTCCAGTGAGCCGCCGCCGCGCGCGACGATCAGCAGATCCGGCCGCGGAATCTTGCCGCCTTCCGGCAGCGCATTGAAGCCGCGGATCGCGGCGGCGACCTGCTCGGCCGAACCCTCGCCCTGCACCTTCACCGGCCACACCAGCACGCGGCGCGGAAAGCGGTCCTGCAGCCGGTGCAGGATGTCGCGGATCACAGCGCCGGTCGGCGACGTCACGATGCCGATCACTTCCGGCAGCCATGGCAATAATTGCTTGCGCGCCTCGTCGAACAGGCCCTCGGCGGCGAGCTTCTTCTTGCGCTCTTCCACCAGCGCCATCAGCGCGCCGATGCCGGCGGGCTCAAGCGCCTCAATCACGATCTGGTATTTCGACGAGCCCGGATAGGTGGTGAGCTTGCCGGTCGCGATCACCTCAAGCCCTTCCTGTGGCTTGAACCGCATCCGCGCATGGGCAAATTTCCAGATCACCGCCTCGATCTTGGCGCTCTCGTCCTTCAGCGCGAAGTAGCAGTGGCCGGAGGAATGCGGCCCGCGGAAGCCGGAGATTTCGCCGCGCACCCGGACATGGCCGAACGTGTCCTCCACCGTCCGCTTCAGGGCGGAGGAGAGTTCCGTGACGGTGTACTCGGGCGCGTTGATCAGGTTTTCCGCTGCGGGCATCGGCAATCGATTCGGGCTTTTGGGGCTTTCGCGCAAGGTAGGGACTTTTGCTTATCCCCGCCAATCCTGGCCAATCCCCCACTGATCTCCTACCTACCTCCTATCAAGTCCTGGGCCTTGCGGAACCATATACTCTGTTATATAGAGTTCTCTATAGTATGGAAAACTGAGAGGTCCGGCAATGTTGAAACCTGTGCTCCGTGGCTCCCTGAGCCTGCTGAAATGGGCCCTTGGCGCCATCGGCGCGCTCGCCGTGCTGATCACGGCGCTGGTCGCCACGCCGCTGACGCACCCACCAGAGCTGCCATCGATCTCGGCCGCCCGTGGCACGGTCGATCTCAGCACCTTGCCGCCGCTCGAGCGGTTTCAGGGGCGGGACGGCACCGCGCTCGGCTTCCGCCATTACGCCCCAAGTGGACCGGTGACGGGCCGCGCCGCGATCGTCGTGCATGGCTCCTCCGGATCGAGCGGCGGCACCATTCATGCGCTGTCGGGGGCGCTGGCGGCCCGCGGCGTTGAAACCTGGGCGGTCGACATCCGCGGCCACGGCAGCTCAGGCACGCGCGGCGACATCGGCTATGTCGGCCAACTCGAGGACGATCTTTCCGACTTTGTCGGTGTCATTCGAAAGACCGCGCCGAATGCGCCGCTGACGCTGGTCGGGCATTCATCCGGCGGCGGCTTTGCGCTGCGGGTCGCGGGCTCGCCGATCCAGAAACTGTTCACGCGCACCGTCTTGCTGGCGCCCTATCTCGGCTACGACGCACCGACCACCCGGCCCAATTCCGGCGGCTGGGCCAAGGCCGATATCCCCCGCATCCTCGGGCTGACCGCGCTGCGCGGCATCGGCGTCAACTGTTGCGAGGCGCTGCCGGTGCTCGCCTTCGCGGTGCCGTCTCATTCGGAAAAGAACCTGGTCGGGACCTATAGCGACCGTCTGATGCGCAACTTTGCCGTCAGCCGTGATTTTCGCCGCGACCTCGCGAACGCCTCCGGGCCGGTCTCGATCATCTCCGGCGCCGACGACGAACTGATGTTCGCGGCAAAGTACGTCGAAGCGGTGCGCGATGCCAGGACGCCGGTCGATGTGAAGCTGATCGAGGCCATCAATCACATGGGCATCGTCAGCGTGCCCCGGGCGGTATCTGCCATCGCCGACGACGTTGCAACACGTGGTATAGCCGGGTCGTAATTGCGATCGGGAGGAGGGCGACATGATCGACAGCCAGCAAGCTTCCGAGGCGCTTGCCGACATCAACGACATCGCGCGCCGCGTCCGCCAGTCGCGGATCTACAATCTCGCGAGCCTGTTGATGATCATGTGGGGTGCGCTGGTGTTCGCGGCCAATGTCGCCACGTTCGCCCTTCCGCGCCATGCCGGCTATATCTGGATCGCGGTCAATGTGGTCGGCATCGCGGGCTCGTTCGTGGTCAGCGCGTTCACTTATTCCCGCACCGGCGTGCGCACCTTCGACCTGCGCACGCTGATGGCGTTCCTGCTGTTCTTCGCCTTCGGGCTCGCAACCTGTGTGCTTGCCCATTTCGGGCCGCGTGAACTCGGCGTGTTCTGGGCGATCTATTTCATGCTGTTCTACACCATCGCCGGGCTGTGGGTCGGGTTCGCCTTTGTCGTCATCGGGATCGGTATCTCCGCGCTGACGCTGATCGGCTATTTCCTCGCCGGCAACTGGTTCGAGCCGTGGATGGCTGTCGTCAATGGCGGCGGCCTCATCCTGGGCGGGCTCTGGATGCGCAGGGTATAGCGATGGCCGAACTCGACGACATCATCCATCAGCCGCTGCGGTTGCGAATCATGGCCGCGCTGAACGCGCTGCCATCGGGCACGGGGCTTGATTTCCCCAGGCTGAAAAAGCTTACCGGCGCCACCGACGGCAATCTCGGCGCCCTTATCGAGACGCTGTCGAAGGCCGGCTATGTCGCGGTGGAAAAAGCCTTTGTCGGCAAGAAGCCGCAGACCACCGTGACG
>JBOHIT010000032.1:0-7288 GCA_050726155.1 Bradyrhizobium sp. | reverse complement strand
GTGCGCGGGTGTCGTTTGCGGAGATCGAAACCGACAAGGGCCACGATGCGTTTCTGCTGGATGTGCCGGAATTCACCGAGATCGTCCGCGCGTTTCTGGAGTCCGCCGCGGTGACACGCGGCCTGCGCAAGGCGGAGGTGCGCCCATGACAACGCACGATCAGGCGTGGTCACTCTCGGCGGCCTCGCCGCAAGGCGCGGAAAACTATCGCGGCGATCACCTGCTGGTGGCGCAGATGGTCGAACCCGGCTCGCGGGTGCTCGACGTCGGCTGCGGCGACGGCGAACTGCTGCAGATCCTGGAAAGCCGCGGCATCGACGGCCGCGGCATCGAACTGTCGCGCGAGGGCGTCAACCGCTGCGTCGCCAAGGGCCTTGCGGTGGTGCAGGGCGACGCCGACACCGACCTCGTCAATTATCCCGACGACGCCTTCGACTACGTGATCCTGTCGCAGACGCTGCAGGCCACGCGGCAGCCGAAAGTGGTGCTGGAAAACCTGCTGCGGATCGGCCATCGCGCCATCGTCTCGTTCCCGAATTTCGGGTTCTGGCGGATGCGGCTGCAATTACTGGTCGGCGGTCACATGCCGCGTACCGAAAACCTGCCCGCGACCTGGTACGACACGCCGAACATCCACTTCTGCACCATCAAGGATTTCGTGCAGCTTTGCGACGAGATCAACGTCAAGATGGAGCGCGCGGTGGCGCTCGATCTCTACGGCCGCCCGCTGCGGCTGAACCTGCCATGGTGGTTCTGGAACATGTTCGGCGAGCAGGGCGGGTTTCTGCTGAGCCGGGGTGAGAAGTAGCGTGCTTTCTTCCCTCTCCCGCTTGCGGGGGTCGAGACGAGCGAAGCTCGCTCTTAGGTCGACGCGCGCAGCGCGGCGGGTGGGGGCTCTCCCCACTCGAAGAGTCTGACTCGCGGAGACACCCCCACCCCAGCCCTCCCCCGCAAGCGGGAGAGGGAGTGCACCGCCGCCGCGGATGCTTTGGGGCGCTATCCCACCGCCATCGACCGCGGATCCCGCACCGGCCACCGTCCGGCTTCGACCAGCGCGATAAACCGCTCCACCATTTCGTTGAACAGCGCCGGCTCCTCCAGGTTGAGCACGTGGCCTGACTTCGGAAAGAACGTCAGTCCCGCGGCGGGAAGGTGTTTCTTCAGGAACATGCTCGGCTCGATGCAATTGTCGTCCTCGTCGCCGCAGATGATCAGCGCCGGCGTCGGCACTTTGCGGATCGCCTCTGTTAAAGTGTAGATCGAGGGCCGGCCGCCCTGAAAACTGCGCATGGTGTTGGCCGAGCCCTTGGCGTCGTGGCGCGCCAATGCGGCATAGAAATCGGCGTGGCCGCGCGGATCCTTGACCAGGAACGGGATCCGGCTCGGCGCCTCGCGCGTCGCCTTCGCGACTTCCACCGAGCCAATCTTTTCATATTGTTCGGCATTCGCCACGCACTGCTTGCGCCACACATCGAGGGTTTCGAGGGGCGAGCCCGAGCCGACCCCGGCCAGCGTCATCGACAGCGCGCGCTCCGGCGCGTTGAGGCCGACCTGCAGCGATGAATAGGAGCCCATCGACAGGCCGATGAAATGCGCCTTTGCGATCCCGAGATGATCGAGCACGGCCAGCGCATCGGTATAGAAGTGCTTGTAGGTATAGACGTCGGCATTCGCTGGCACGTCGGAGGGCGTGTAACCGCGCGCCGAATAGGCGATGCAGCGGTGGCCGCGCGAGAAGTAGCGCATCTGCGGCTCCCAATTGGTGTGGTCGGCCGCGAATTCGTGCACGAAGATGATTGGCGTCCCGCTTCCCGCCTCTTCGAAATACAGGCGGACATTATCCTTGGTGACAGCGTAGGGCATTTAAAGGTTCCTCTTGGTTTTGTTCTGGTTTTGGCACGTTCTCCGGCGTCAAAATTCGCAGTTAATGCTCTGGGCCGCAATGAGGCAGCAGCGCTTCTTTTTGGACATGAAATGACCGCGGAATGACCCCGAAATCGTTTCCGCACTGCCGCATGAAATCTTCCTCTCGCCACGCCCGAAAATTCAAACCCGTCGCCGCGTTCGTTTCCACCCGAACGTTGCGGGAATGGGGGTGTGTCATAGAGGATCAAAGATGCTTCAGTTGTTTGCGTTCCGCCGGTCGCTTCGTGTCCTTGCGCTGGCGTTGTGTTCGGTTTCCATCGCAGTCATTGCCACGCCGGCCTCCGCCCGGCCTCACCATGGCGCAGGGCGCCACGCCCGCGCTTACCACGCCGGGCATCACGCGCGGCATTATAACCACCATCGTCATCGGCATGTCGCACGCGCATCGCGCTGGGAGCGCGGCGTCGCGCAGATGCAGGCCGGCGGCTTTGCCGATGCCAACGCCAGCCTGGTCGATCACAACTCAACCCTGACGCCATCAGGCGGCATGATGGCGTCGGCGCCCACCAGCTTCGGCTCTTCCAATGTCGTCGCCGAGGCGCGGCGGTACCTCGGCGGCAACCCGACCGGCCGCGGCAGCCTGTGGTGCGCGCGCTTCATGAACATGGTGCTGCAGCATTCCGGCTATCGCGGCACCGGCTCTGACATGGCGAACTCGTTCGCGAGCTACGGCCAGCGCGTTTCCGGCCCGCAGGTCGGCGCCATCGCCGTGATGGGCCGCGGCCGCCGCGGCGGCCATGTCGGCATCATCACCGGCATCGACGCGTCGGGCAACCCGATCATGATCTCCGGCAACAACGGCAACCGCGTCCGCGAAGCCCCGATCTCGCGTGGCCGGATCTATGCCTATGTGATGCCGACGAGCTAAAGCTTTACGGCGAGGGAAGGGTGGGCAAAGGCGCATCTGCGCGGTGCCCACCGTCGCCTCCGCGAACGGCGTTATCGTCGGGCGCACACGGGCGGAAGCAGCCCATTATGCGTCATATTGGTAGCGCCGGACGGCATCCTCGTTCCAATCGATTCCCGCACCGGGTCGATCTGGAATGGCGAGGCAGCCATCTGAAACTGCAAATGGCTCGGCGAGGATCGGATCAGCCCAATCCTGCCATTCGAGCCAGTGTGCCGTTTCCGTCGCGCGCATGAGATGCGCGGAGAATTCCGGGTAGAGATGCGTCGACATGTCGATGCCGGCCGCGCCTGCAATCGCCGCGCTGCGCAGCCAGCCGGTCACGCCGCCGATGCGCATCAAATCGGGCATCACATAATCGCCGCACCCCAGGGCGATCGCCTGATAGAGCGCTCGCGGCCCGTAGAAATTCTCGCCAAGCTGAATCGGCGTCTTGAGCTCACGCGCAAGCTGCGCGTATCCCGCGAGATTATTGTAGGCGATAGGCTCCTCAAACCAATAGAGCCCCTGGTCGTCGAGCGCATGACAGCGGCGAAGCGCGTCACCAAGGCTCAGGCCCTGGTTGAAATCGACCATGAGCTTGACGTCTTCGCCGACAGCCGCGCGGACCGCATCGATCACGGCCAGATCGTCTGCGAGCTTGTCGCGGCCGAGGCGGAGTTTCAGGCCCTTGAAGTTGCCTTCGCTGACGAGTTCTCGCGCCTCCTCACCGAGCGAGCCAACATCCTTCAACCAAAGTCCGTTGCTGTTGTAAGCGGGCACCGTGCCGGGCGATCCACCGAGCAACACGGCGAGCGGCATGTTTGCGGCCTTGGCCATCGCATCCCAGGCCGCCATGTCGAGGCCCGACACCGCGATCATCGAAATTCCCTCGCTGCCGACCAGGTTCAGCGATTTCAGCCCCTTCTGAAAGTCATCCAGCGGATGGATCGAAAGCCCAGTGCGGGTGGCTGCGAGATCGTGAATCGCCGGCGCGATGTAACGCATGGAATGTTTTAGATACGGCTCCAGATAGCTGCGGCCGACGATTCCCTCTTCGGTCAGGAGATCGATCAATATGATGGGCCACTCGTTGAACAGGCCGACCTTTGAGACGACCGGGCGGCGCATCGGCACCAGCACCGGTCGCACACTTACCGATCGAAGCGTCAGCCGTTCAAAGATCATGATCCTTCTCCCATTGGCCAATCCTTGACGACCAAGCCTGAAGCGAATTCATTTCAGCCGGCGGGCGGGCCGGTGTAAATTCACTACCCGGTATACATTCGAGGACGACCTGATGCCGCGCTCTTCTCAGCAGACCCAGCAGCGCATCCTCGACGCCGCCTATTTGCTGTTTCGCCGCAGGGGCTACACCCGGGTCAGCATGGACGAGATAGCCGCCGCTGCGACCGTCACCAAGCGCACGCTATACTATCATTTCGGAAGCAAGGATTCGCTGCTCGCCGCGGTCCTTGAATCGCAGCATCGGTTGGCATTGGCCGCTTTCCGCACCTTTGGCGATAATCTTGCCGGTTCGCCGGAGGACATCATCGACACGCTGTTCAAGGACCTCGCGGTCTGGTCGGATACGCCGCGCTGGGCGGGGTCAGGTTTCACCCGCCTCGTCATCGAGCTTGCCGACCTCCCCGGACATCCGGCCCGCACCATTGCACGTCGCCACAAGGCGATGCTCGAAGCGCACCTCGCCGAGTTGTTTGCAAAGGCCGGCATCAACCGACCTCGCGAAAGCGCGCGCGAGGTCTGGCTGCTATCCGAAGGCGCGATTTCGCTGATACTTGTTCATCGCGATCGCAGCTATGCAGCAAGCGCCGCGCAGGCGGCGAAAAAGCTCATTCGCTATAAGTCGGCAAAATGACGGGCGTGATCGGCCAAACGAATCCGGGCGATGGCTACGACAGCAATGGTGGCATGACCGCTACGTGGCGCTGCTTCGTTGCGGGGCCGGGCATATCAGGCAATGGCCCCATGCGGTTAACCACCTCGTTCGGTACGCGATAGATCTTGATCACGTGGTCGATCTTGTTGAGACCGCAGGCCTCGCGCTGCACGACGAAGAGCCAGAGCGCATAGCCGGCCTGTTCGACCAGGCCATTGCGGATTTTTCGATCGAAATTGCCGGTCCGCGGGCAGGCGGCAAGCGCCGTCAGCGCGTCCTCGAGCCGCTGGCCCAGCCGCGCCAAGGCTGATGCCCGCTCCTCGGCGATCTCGTACTGGAGCGTCGCGTATCCGGATTGAAACAGATTCACCGCCATCCCAGTGCACTCCGAAAAATCTGGCCTGCTAAATTATCCTCTCAATTTATTAGCCGGCGGCACGCCGTTCAAGACCAAACGCGGCGGTGTGGCTCGCGCAATCCAGCCTCAATCGTAGAAGTCAGGCGACATCTTCAGGCTATCCCGCTGCACCTTGTCGTGATTGATCCAGAGTTGCGCCTTTTCATTCGTCATGATGTCGGCCATGCGCTGCATCGAGGCCGCCGTCCTGTCCTTGTCGAAATTCATGGACGGTACGCCTCGATTTTCCCAATTGGATTTGAAGTGAACGGCGTCGCCTGACAGCAGTATCGCGCCGGTCTTCGGCAGCTTGACCAGCAAGGATTGATGCCCCGGCGTGTGACCGGGCGTCGAGATGATCATGATGCTTCCGTCGCCGAATACGTCCTTGTCGCCTTCGAGCTTTGTCACCGGATGTTCGGGCTTGAACCGGCCGACGCCGAGTGGATTGGGCCATTCATATTCGGCCCTTTGCACCAGCAACATGGATTGCGGAAACAAGGTGACATTGCCGATATGGTCGGGATGGGTGTGAGATACCGCGACGTATTTGATATCTTCAGGTTTGACTCCCAGTTGATCGAGTTGGGAGACGAGCGTCTTTGGCCGCTTCCAGTGGGTCGCACTGGGATCCGCTGGTTTCTGACCGTCCGGCATGGCTGAGATCGCGTCGGTCACCCCGGTATCCCAGAGTAACCAGCCCTGCGCGTGCTTGATCAGGTAGCAACTGTCGACAAAATCCATCGACTTGCCGACGTTCACGCCCGGAGACCAGCGTGAGATGTCACCAGCAACGCCTTCGCCGCAATTGAGAATGTAGAGCCGCTCGATCCCCGGCTTGACCTGGGCGTAGCCCGGTTGATTGAAGAGCAGGTTCAGCGAAGCGAGGCAGAAGGCGGCGGCGATGGCCGATGGTCTGATCATGGCGCTTATCCCCTGGGCCGACATTACTCAAATGGGCTCTGGGGTATATTGTGGCAGACGGCAGGGTTCTCGTCACCTACCTCAGCGAGCCACATCGGCCACAAGGTGTTCGTGAAAGAACTGCGCAACGCTCAAGTTAAAATCGCGATGAAATTCTGTCCGGTCGAAGCCCGGCACGTCGGTGCAAATGCGCGGGATCGCGGCGGCGAGTTCCCGCGAGCAGGGTGCCAGGAATGCAAAATGGCCGGCTGGCACGGCGTGAACGTCGGGCTTGCCGGGCAGGCTGTTGGCGACGCGCGCATTGCCCGAACCGTCGCCTACGCCCGGGCCTCCCAGTTCGGATCGCCAGTACTGCATCGGGATATTGAGCGTGGCCAGATTATCCCGCGCAAAAACCACGGTTGCTGGGTCGACGATGACAGCGGCCTTGATGCGTGCATCATGCGGCGGGGTGGGCGGAGTAGCACCGCTGTGAAGTTCCTCACAGGCTCCCGACTTTTCCGTACAAAACTTTGCGAACCTCCCGAAGTCCGGCGTCACTCCCATCAGCACCAATCCGGTATAGCCGCCCTTGGAGAAACCGAAGAACCCGATCCTCGCGGGATCGACAACCGCTTTGTCTTTCCAGTCGTTCAGCATGAAGTCGAGCAGCCGGATCATATCCACCGGACGTGACGCCCAGACGGACAGGCTTTCGCTCTGCGACGGATCGTTGCCGTTGTCGCCGGGATGATTGATCGCGGCAACGACAAAGCCGGCATCGGCCAGCGCCTCGGCGGTGTCATGATGGGCACCGAACCACCCGGTGCGGCCGTGGGAGAAAATAACCAGCGGCAGCTTTGTCCCCGTGACCGGGCAATCCTTCACGCCCGTCAGGCCAAAATCGGCGCCCACCGCCAGCTTGCCGGGCGCTACATGTTTCGGCTCACCGGCGCACGGGTACCAGATGGCGCCCGCCAGGTTCGAATCGGAATCGAGAAGCTGGATGCCGGCGGCCTGCGCCGGAGTGCCTAAGCAGAACAGGATGCTCGCGAAAACCAACAGCGTCTTGCGCATCAAGCAGCCCCCAATCCGGCTGACGGAACTGATCGAACAACGGCGACGGAATTGTGTCGAACTGCCGGGTTGCGCGGCGAAGGCGTCGGCAAATTGGCCCGACGGGCAAATCACTTCTGATATTCAGAATTCATGTCAAGCCCCGGAATCAAAAATATTCCGCTTTCCCCGTCGGGCAAATCAACGGCATGAATTGGCC
>JBOHIT010000031.1:0-3803 GCA_050726155.1 Bradyrhizobium sp. | reverse complement strand
GCATTGGGTATTCCCAATACTAATGGAGCTTAGTTCATGCGCACCCGCAATTCGATGCTACTCGTCGCCGCGATGGCGCTCGCCGTCGGCGGCAGCCTGGCCGCCCCACCGGCGCGGGCCGAATCCGTGGTGCGCTACGGCATTTCGATGGCCGATATCCCGCTGACCACCGGCCAGCCGGACCGCGGCGCCGGCGCCTATCAGTTTTCCGCCTATACGATCTACGATCCGCTGGTGGCCTGGGAAATGGACGTGGCCGACCGGCCCGGCAAGCTGGTGCCGGGGCTCGCGACCGAATGGAAGGTCGACGACAAGGACAAGACCAAATGGCGCTTCACCTTGCGCAAGGGCGTCAAATTCCATGACGGCAGCGCGTTCAGTGCCGACGCGGTGGTCTGGAATCTGGACAAGGTGCTGAACGATAAGGCACCGCAGTTCGACAAGCGGCAGAGCGCGCAGGTGAAGACCCGCCTGCCCTCGGTCGCGAGCTACGCCAAGATCGACGACGACACTGTCGAAATCACCACCAAGACCGTGGATTCGTTCTTCCCCTACCAGATGCTCTGGTTCCTGGTTTCGAGCCCCGCACAATACGAAAAGCTCGGCAAGGACTGGGACAAGTTCGCCAGCCAGCCTTCCGGCACCGGACCGTTCAAGCTGACCAAACTGGTACCGCGCGAACTCGCCGAACTCACCAAGAACGAGGATTACTGGAACAAGAAGCGGATTCCGAAGACCGACAGACTGATCCTGATTCCGATGCCGGAGGCGCTGACGCGCACCAATGCGCTGCTCGCCGGCCAGGTCGACCTGATCGAAACGCCGGCGCCCGACGCGGTGCCGCAGCTGAAATCCGCCGGGATGCGCATCGTCGATAACATCACGCCGCATGTCTGGAATTATCATTTGAGCGTGCTGCCGGGTTCGCCCTGGGCCGATATCCGCCTGCGCAAGGCGCTCAACCTCGCGATCGACCGCGAAGGCGTCGTCGGCCTGATGAATGGCCTCGCCAAACCCGCCAAGGGCCAGGTCGATCCGTCGAGCCCCTGGTTCGGCAAGCCGACCTTCGAACTCAAGCACGACGTGGCGGCGGCGAAGAAACTGGTTCAGGAAGCCGGCTACTCCAAAGAGAAGCCGCTGAAGGCCACTTTCATCATCGCGCAAGGCGGCACCGGGCAGATGCTGTCGCTGCCGATGAACGAATTCCTGCAGCAGAGCTTCAAGGAAATCGGCATCGAGATCGACTTCAAGGTCGTCGAGCTCGAGACCTTATATACGCATTGGCGCAAGGGCGCGGCCGACGAGATGAACGCCGGCATCACCTCCAACAACATCGCCTATGTGACGTCCGACCCGCTCTACGCCATCGTGCGCTTCTTCCACTCCGGCCAGATCGCGCCGGTCGGCGTCAACTGGGGCGGCTACAAGAACCCGAAGGTCGACGCGCTGATCGACGAAGCCAAGCAGACCTTCGATGCAACCAAGCAGGACGAATTGCTGGCGCAGGCCCACGCCCAGATCGTCGACGACGCCGTGCTCGTGTGGGTGGTGCACGACACCAACCCGCATGCGCTGTCGCCGAAGGTCAAGAAATTCGTGCAGGCGCAGCACTGGTTTCAGGACCTGACGACGATCGGGCTGGAGTAGCCACGAGCCCTCCTTGTAGCCCGGATGGAGCGCAGCGAAATCCGGGCTACAAGAGCCCTACCAGTACGTTGGTCGAGCAGCACACTCGCCGTCATCCTGAGGTGCGCGCACTCGCGCGCCTCAGGATGACGCGTGGGGCACCCCCTCAAAGCGAACACGCCGCTCACGGAATCGGATAACCCTTCCACAGCCACTCCAGCGCCGCCGGCAGGGTTTGCGCGACGGTCGGACGGTCGACGTGCTTGGCGTTGCGCGCGAACAGGAACTGGTAGTGGTAGCCCTTGTCGGCCAGCACCTTGGCCATCAGCGCCGCCGACAGCGTCCAATCGTGCATGCCGTCCGGGATGGTGGGGTTGGGATAGAACAGGTCCTGATCGCCCATCTCGAACCAATAACGGATCGGCTTGGTCGGCGAACTCGGTATCAGCGGCGCGCCGGGCGGATCCGAGGGCGTCAACACGCCGGCCTTCACAATGAGATTGGGCGTGGCCGGGCCGGCCCAGGCGCTGTGATATTCCCAGGCGCCGCCGCGCAGCGCCGGATTCCACGGCCATTGCTGGTTCACCATGGTCGGCGAATAGGCCAGCACCCGGCGATAGAGCTCGGGATGAAACCACGCCATGGTGAAGGCTGCGGTACCGCTCGAGCTCAGGCCCATGGTGGCGCGGCCTTCGGGGTTTTTCGTCAGCTTGACGCCGGCGTTCTGCTCGACCAGCGGAAGAATTTCGCGCTCCACGAACTGCGCATAGGTCCCCGACACCGTGTCGTATTCGCGTCCGCGCTGGGCGCCTTGCGCGTCCTGCCCGCCATTGCCGATCTGGATGGAAACCATCGGCGGCACGCGGCGCTGCGCAATCAGATTGTCGAGGGTGGTGTTCATGTCCTTCCAGGCGGTCGAGGCGCCGTCACCCAACACGATGAACGGCGCCTCGGTGCCGCGCACATAGTTCGGCGGGACATAGACCTCGATCGTGCGCGTCCAGATGCCGGGATGGCTGGTCGTGACGATCATGTTCGACTTGTCGCCCGGCACGGTCGTCGTGCTCATGATCGAGCTGTTGCCGCAGCCGGCGACATCGTCACGGATCAGGCCGGGGTTGTAGATCACGCTGTCCTTTGATGAAAAAATGAATGACGTGATCGTGCCGCGCGGCACCCCCTCTTTGGCCACGGTCTCGGGGGCGGGCGTGTGGGTCGGCCCGATGATGAAATTGCCCTCGGCGCCCGATGGCGGCAGGGTGCCGTCCGGCAACTCGGTCGCGCGCGGATAATTCACGCTCATGGGATCGCGCGTCGGCGGCGCGGTCTTGAAGTCGAGGCCGGTGGTGTCGATGAAAAAGGGTGCCGCCTTGTCTGACGTGTTGGCGTTCGGGGGAACGGCCATGTTCTGGGTGACGCAGGCGGTCTGCGCCTGCGCGGCGGATATGAGCGACACGGCAGACATCAACGTCCCGGCAAGGACGGCCAACATTTTGCGCATTGTCTTCTCCCGGAGGCGACAAGTCTCATTGGCTTGTCTTCAACGGAAATATGACGAGCGGTCGGGAGGCGGTCAAGCGCGCGGCCGGGACGACGAATACTACTTCGTCAGCAGCGCGAACGCGCCATTCCAGTCTTCCGGCGGCGGGGCTTGCTGGAAGTTGCGAATCCGCACCTCGTACAGATTGAACAGCAACTCGAGCGAACGCACCTCGTCGGTGCGGCGGCCGCGTTCGATCGCCGCCAGCGCGCCTTCCCAGTCGCGGCCGCGATAGCAGGCCAGCATCTCGATGGTCAGGTTGCGCAGGCGCTGGAAACGGCCGGACTGCGCGGTGTCCTCGCGGCCGGCGATCGCGTAGATCACCTCGGGCTCCTTCTTGCCCTTGACCATGATGAAGTCGAGCTCGAGGATCGCGAACCTGTCCTTGACCGCGAGCGCGGTTGTCGAGCCGACGATGATCGGGAAGCCGTATTCCTTGGATTGACCTTCCAGCCGTGACGCCAGATTGACGCTGTCGCCGAACACCGAATAGTCGAAGCGCATGTCGGATCCCATATTGCCGACCACGCAGGTTCCGGTATTGAGGCCGACGCCGACATTGAGCGGAATGAACGGGCGCCCCTCCTCCTCGGCCTCCTCCATCCGCTCCTGATTGAGCGCATCGACACGCTCCAGC
>JBOHIT010000030.1:0-4337 GCA_050726155.1 Bradyrhizobium sp. | reverse complement strand
GAAGGAGGACGTCCAGCAGGCCGCCTTCGTCGTCCTCAAGGCCCCGGACATCCCGTCCGTCCTCGTCGAGACCGCCTTCATCACGAACCCACGTGAGGAAAAGCTGCTGGCGAGCGACGATTATCAGGGCAAGCTCGCCGCGAGCATCCTGAGCGGTGTCAAGGGTTACTTCCAGGCCTACCGCCCGAAACAGCAGATGGTCGAAGCCACTCCGCGCCTGACCCGCGTCAGCACCGGCGGCGGCGCGCTGCGCAACACCGCCACCTATCAGCCCGCCGGCGACTAGCGCGCAGCGCGCGGCGGCGCCCCTTCGTTCGCCGCATATCGCGAGTTACCCAAGCCTTCGCTGTCTGTGCGCGTTGCCGTGGTGAACCGCTCGCGGGCATTCACTCACTGTCGAGACGCCTTCGGGTGCTTCCTTCGCCCTCATCGTCGTGCGCCACGCGATTCATGGCCTTTGCGGGCAGCTCCGCCGAACTACGGATATCGACCCATCGCATCGGTATCGCTGCTGCGAGGCATGGCCGTAATCGGCATCGGAAGGCATTCAGGTTTCGCCAAGGTTCCAGGCGCGCAAAAAAATACCCCCGCAAACAGCGGAGGTATCTTCTGCAGCCGAGGCTACCGACTTAGTTGCCGCGCTTCGCGCGCGAGAAATGACGTGCGAGGCCGGTAATCGGGCCACCGAGCGTGTCGGGCGCCGCTTTTCCCGGGAGCGAGATGCTCGGATTGCCGGAGCCGCTGACCGTGGTGAGAGCTGCGTAGTCAATGCCGAGTCCAGCGCTGCCGCTGAGCCCGGTACCGCTGCCGCCGCCACCGGAACCCGACTGCGCCATCGCCGGAAGGGAAGCACCGGCAACGATCGCCGCGAGGGCCATCTTGATGAGAATATGCTTGCGCATGAAATGCTCCTGACTTAGTTGAAGGCGAAGCCCATGCCGACAGAGCCGGCAAACTCGACATCACCGCCGTAGCGTTCGCCGAGGTTCGTGGCGCCGAGCGTGATCGTCAGCGGGAAGGTGCGGAACGGCGCGACCGACAGGGCGGCATTGGTGAAGCGGCCGGTGTACTCGGCGATCACCGAAATCTGCTGCGTGAAGTAGAACGCGGCCGAACCGAGGATGCTCGCGCCGTCCTTGCCCGGTTCATTGTAAAGTTCGTCGCCCACGCCGATGTTGAGGATCGTCGCGAACTGGCCGACTTCGAACATCTTTGAAGCCACGGCGTAGACGCTCGCCTTATTGTTGTTCTTGAAGCTGTCGCTGCCCCAACGGCCGGTGCCGTTCACGCCAACGGCGAACGAGGCATAGCCCGGCAGGTTCGTATGCAACTTCAGGCCGAACGAGCCCGATTCGCCGAAGCTGTCACCGCTGCCGGTATCGCCGAACAACGAAGACGAGGCGGCCGCAACTTCAAGGGCGGCATACTTGTCCGGATCGCCGAGACCGAAGGCGACGCCGAACGAACCGTCCGCATCATTCTGGTTGCAATCGCAGGTCTGGCCGTAGACGCCAACACCGAAAGTGCCCCAACGGGCACCGAACGCGACGGGGGTCTGCAGGGCCGGAGCCGCAAATCCCTTGAGTTCGCTGGCGGCGGCACTCGCTGCATCCGAGCCGCTCTGCGCCCATGCCGGCGTGCTCGCGAGCATCAGGGCGCCCGTCACCAGAACCGCCTTATTTTTTGCCTTCATAACTCTGATTCCCCTGTGGATGGCTCGTACGGCACGCGATCAAATTGTTGCGCCGCCGCGAAACACTCTAGTGATTCATATATCCAAATACAAGGCCCAAATCCGGGGCTTGTGCTACTTCACTGTGCGATCAAAATCACATAGTGACCAGAACTTTGCTGCTACAGAGCCGTCCCGGACGAATCTTGTGAAAATTGTTGACCGGTGAATGTGAGCGGCCGCACATTTCTGTCAGCTGAACGTAAAAATTCAGGCGAGTCGCAATTTGTTCACGATCGGCAAGATATCCGTCGCCGGCTGATAGGCGACGTCGAAATCCGACAGGCCGTCGAGGCAGGTTTCGGGGTTCTGGTCGGCGCGCAGGGCAAAGGCGTTGATGCCGACGCGGCTCATGCCCTGCAGCTGATCGCGGACGACAGCCTGGCCAATGGCACGAATCTCGCCCCGGTAGCCGTAGCGATCCCTCAGCAGGCGGGCCTGGCTATAGGCTCGACCATCGCCGAAGGCGGGGAATTCGAGCGCGAGCAGCGGGCGGGTGGCAAGTTGGGACCAGATCGTTTCGATGTCGGCGGTATTCGGCACCCTGATGCCGACCGTGCGACTGCCAGTCTCGAGGGCGGCACCGTCGCGGGCCCAGCGTTCGAGGGGGACGATCACGCGCGCGGCGGCGTCGGGCAGGGGGTCGTCGAGGCCGAGGTCGAGGTAGTCGTCGGCTTCAACGCGGCCATTGCGGATCAGGGCGCTCATGCCGCTGCCTCGGTGCCGGCCTCTGCGTAGATGCGGGCCTTGAAGGGCGCCATGCCGATGCGGCGATAGCATTGCAGGAAGGATTCGGCGTCGGAATCGCGCTGATCCATGTAGACGCCGATGATGCGTTCGATAGCTTCGGCGATGTCAGCGCGGCTGATCGCCGGACCGGTGCGGTCGCCCAGGCTGGCATCGTTTTCGGCCGAGCCGCCGAGCGTCACCTGGTACCACTCCTCGCCGTGCTTGTCGACGCCGAGGATGCCGATGTGGCCGACCGTGTGATGGCCGCAGCCATTCATGCAGCCGGACATCTTGATCTTGATTTCGCCGATGTCGTAGAGGTAGTCGAGCGACTCGAAACGGTCGGTGATGTCCTGCGAAACGCCGATCGAACCGGCGTTGGCGAGCGAGCAGTAGTCCAGGCCCGGGCAGCAGATCATGTCGGTCAGCAGGCCGATGTTCGGCGTCGCCAGGTCGTACTGGCGCAGCGCCTGCCAGACCGTGTAGACGTCCTGCTGGCGGACTTCGGCGAGGACGAGGTTCTGGTCGTGGGTGGCGCGGGCCTCGCCGAAGCTGTAGCGCTCGGCGAGGTCGGCGATGATGTCGAGTTGCTCGGCCGAGGCGTCGCCGGGCACGCCGTCAAGCGGCTTGAGCGAGACGAAGACGATCTTGTAGCCGGGCGCGCGGTGGTCCTTGACGTTGCGTTTGACGAAAGCGGCGAAGGCGCTGTCCCCGGCTACGTGCCCGGCATAGCTGGTGTCGGCGGCGGCCGAGGTTTCGTAGGCGTGCTCGTCGAAGTGCGACTTGATGACGTCGATATCGCGCTGCTGGAGCTTCAGCTCGCCGTCGCGGATCCTGGCCCATTCGGCTTCGACCAGTTCGGTGAACCTGGCGGGGCCGGTTTCCTTGACGAGCACCTTGATGCGGGCGCGGTGGATGTTGTCGCGCCGGCCGAGGCGGTTGTAGACGCGCAGGACGGCTTCGAGGTACGACAGCAGGTCGAGTTCGGGGAGGAACTCGCGGATCAGCGGGGCGATCATCGGCATGCGGCCGAGGCCGCCGCCAACGTAAATCGTATAACCCAGCTCACCCTGCGCGTTGCGCACGACATGCACGCCGATGTCGTGCACGCGCGTGGCGGCGCGATCGGTGGTGGTCGCGTTGAAGGCGATCTTGAACTTGCGCGGCAGCCAGTTGAATTCGGGATGGAAGGTCGCCCACTGGCGGGTCAGCTCGCAGTAGGGGCGCGGGTCGACCAGCTCGTCGCTGGTGGCGCCGGCGAGGTGGTCGGCGGTGATGTTGCGGATGCAGTTGCCGGACGTCTGGATGGCGTGCATCTGCACGCTGGCGAGGTCGGCGAGGATGTCCGGCACGCGCTCCAGCTGCGGCCAGTTGTACTGGATGTTCTGGCGCGTCGTGAAGTGGCCGAAGCCCTTGTCGTACTCGCGGGCGATGTGGCCGAGCATGCGCAGTTGGCGGCTGGCCAGCAGGCCGTACGGGATCGACACGCGCAGCATCGGCGCGAAGCGCTGGACGTAGAGTCCGTTGCGCAGGCGCAGCGCGCGGAACTCTTCTTCCGGGATCTGGCCGGCGAGGAAGCGCCGGGTCTGGTCGCGAAACTGGGCGACGCGTTCGTCGACGAGCTTCTGGTCGTAGGAATCGTATCTGTACATGGCGGTGATCGACGCGGGACCGTCATTATCCGGGTTTCTCCCCAGGAATGAAGCCCCGGTCCGACCGGTTATGTGCTCATGCCCATCGCTTCTTGGCGCCTCTTGGCTCTTTCTGGCGCTTATTTGGCGTCCGGCAGGGCCTTGATCAGCTCCAACGCCCTTTTTTCGCGCTGCTCGGCCTCCGGGATGGCGGCGATCTCGTCGACCACCTCGCGGGTCAGGTG
>JBOHIT010000029.1:0-4146 GCA_050726155.1 Bradyrhizobium sp. | reverse complement strand
GCGGTGCCGGCCGGAATTCGAGGCCGCGATCTATGAGGACCTCGCCTGGCTCGGCCTGTCCTGGGAGCGGCCGGTGCGGCGGCAATCCGAACATTTTTCGATGTATCGCGAAGCGGTTGAGAAACTGTCAGGCCGGGGCCTGATCTATCCCGCCTTCGAGAGCCGCGCGGAAATCGCCCGGCTGGTCGCCGAACGGGAATCCACCGCACCATGGCCGCGCGATCCCGACGGCGCGCCGCTCTATCCGGGCGCGGCGAAGTCGTTCTCCACGCGAGCGCGCCGGCAGTTGATCGAACAGGGCCTGCCTTACGCGTTGCGGCTCGATATGGCGGCGGCCTTGGCAACGGCGCCCGATCTCTCCTGGATCGAGCATGGCGCAGGGCCTGACGGCGAGACCGGAAGTGTCGCGGCGCGGCCGGAGGCCTGGGGCGATGTCATCCTGGCGCGCAAGGAGACGCCGACCAGCTACCATTTATCCGTCGTGATCGACGATGCCCTGCAGGGCGTGACCGATGTGGTGCGCGGCCAGGACCTGTTCTGGTCCACCAGCGTGCATCGGCTGCTGCAATCGCTGCTCGGCCTTCCGCAGCCGGCGTATCGGCATCACCGGCTGGTCCTCGATAGCGCCGGGCAGAAGCTGTCGAAGTCGACCAGGGCTACCGCGTTGCGCGAATTGCGTGGTCAGGGTGCCACGCCGGCCTACATCCGCGGCCTGGTCGGGCTTACGTAAATCTACTGAGGTGGCCAAAAAGCCCATCGTGACTCCGGCCGCGATGGCATGCCATGCTGGTTCCTCGATGGGTTAAGGGGATTATGGCGGCATCACCGCGTTCACGGCGGACAACCCGGCTGACCAAAAAGCAGCCGAAGAAGAAGCGCGTCTCCCGCGCCGGGGCGAAGAAACGCGCAACGCGGAAATCGGCGGCCGGACCCAGCGTGGTCGAAACCGCATTGGCGGCCTTTGCGCACGAGGTGCGCACGCCGCTGACCGGCATTCTCGCGATCAGCAATCTGTTGGCCACATCCGACCTCGACGAGCGCGAGCGCCGCTGGGTCGACACCATCAAGGCCGGCGCGGAACATCTGGCGAGTCTGGCGACCCTGTTCGTCGATGCCGCGCGCAGCAATGGTCCCGGGCTCACCGTGCGCCACGACTTCTTCGACCTGCGCACGCTGGCGCGCAACGCCGGCGATTCGCTGACCGGGCGGGCCGCAGCGAAGGGCCTGCAGTCATCGGTCGAGATCGCCGAGAAACTTCCGGCCTTTGCCATCGGCGACCCGGTTCGGCTGCGGGCGGCGCTGGAGAACCTGATCGACAACGCCGTCAAATTCACCGACCAGGGCAGCGTCACGCTGCGGGTCTCGCCGCTGCGTAGCCCCAAGGACAAGATCAAGGGCAGGATCGGCGTTGCCTTCGCGGTCTCCGACAGCGGCATCGGCCTCACGCTCGGCGAGGTCAAGTGCCTGTTCCGTCCGTTCTCGCAGGCCAATGTCTCGATCGCATCGCGGTTCGGCGGCACCGGGCTTGGGCTGTCGTCGGTCAAGCAACTCGCGCGCGCGATGGGCGGTGACATCGTCGTGACGCAACGGCGTGGCGGCGGCACCACTTTTACGCTCAGTGTCGTGATGTCGCCGGCCAAGGGCCCGGTGACCATCATGACGGGAAGCGACGGCGGTGCGTTGGCGGGCGCGTCACGGCCGCTGCATTTGCTCAGCGTCGAAGACAATCCGTTCGGTCGCGTCGTGCTCAACGCCATCCTGACCGAACTCGGCCATCAGACCGAGTTCATCGGCCAGGGCGAGGCTGCGCCTGACCGCATCGCGCAAGGCAGTTTCGACGCCGTGCTGATGGACATGGTGCTGCCCGGCATCAACGGCATCGAGGCGATCCGGCGGATTCGTGCGCTGGCTCGGCCGCACGGCCGCATCGCGATCATCTGCGTGTCGGGCCGCGGCGAAGACGAGGCGGCTTCACGCGCCGCCGGCGCCGACGCCTTTCTGGTCAAGCCGGTCAGTCCACGTGCGCTAGCGACTGCGCTGCTTGAAGCGACACACCGCGCGGCAGCCGCGACTTGATGATCGCTGCGTTGAGTTCGCCGCCATAGACGAAGATCGCGGCGATGAAATACAGAAACACCAGCGCGATGATCACCGAGGCCAGGCCCGCATACATCGTTACGTAATTGCTGGCGAAGCGCGTCAAGTACTGGCCGAACACGATGCCCGAGAGCAGCGACGCCACCAGGGTGAAGATGATGCCGGGCAGGATTTGCAGAAAGCCCCGCCGTCCCGCCGGCAGCCAGGCGTGCAGGATGAACAGCGCCACGATCAGCGCGCCGATGGTGACGCTGTAGCGGGTGACGTTGAGGAAGTGTTCGTTGGTTTCGACGAAAAACGGGATGTGGCGCCGCGCCGCCTCCAGCATCAGTGGAAACAGCACGATCAGGAACGCCATCGCCAGCGCGGTGAAGGCGGCCACCAGCGTGTAGCCGATCGATTCCAGCCGCAGCCAGTACCAGCGTCGCGGTTCGATCACGGAATAGGCGCGGTTGAGCGCCACTCGCAGCGCCTCGACGCCATTGGAGGCGAAATACACTGCCAGCACCGCGCCGATGGTCAGGAGGTCGCCGCGGGTCGTCGTCAGCACATCGTGGATTTCACCTGAAAGCGAATCGGCGACCTGTTGCGGCCATACCTGCAACAACAGTTCAACGGACTGGTCGGCAAGCTGCTTGGAGCCGACAAAGGCCGCCAGCGACGTCAGCACGATCAGGAACGGAAACAGCGCCATCAGCGTCGACAGCGCGATATGGCTGGCGATCGCCCAGCCGTCATCGACGAGGAACTCGTAAAAGGCATCCATCACGACGTGATAGACGTATTTGACCTGCCTCACATGCCACCCTGGCCCAGCGATTGACGGTTCGATCCGCAAGCCTACCTAGCTTCTGATATTATTGGACTAAAAGCCAGATCGTTGGGTGATTTGTGAACGTATAGCGGTCGGCCCGGCGCGGTGTTATGTAGCGCCGATGGCATCCTTTTTCGGTTCGATTATCCTCCCCATTGCGGTCGCGGCCGTTGCAATTGTTCTGCTATTGGGTCTCATCAACATGATGCGGGGCGGCTCGCCCAGCCGTTCGCAAAATCTGATGCGGCTGCGGGTGTTGCTGCAGTTTATCGCCATCGTCATCACGATGTTGGTCGTCTGGGCGACGAGCAAATAGGGGACACGCCAATGGTCGTGCTCAATCGAATCTATACGCGTACCGGTGACGACGGCACCACCGCGCTCGGCACCGGCGAGCGCCGCCCGAAATACGATCTGCGCGTCAGCGCCTATGGAACCGTGGACGAGACCAACGCCGCGATCGGCGTGGTGCGGCTGCATCTGGCGGATGCCCGCGCGCTCGATGCGATGCTGGGCCTGATCCAGAACGATCTGTTCGATCTCGGCGCCGATCTGGCGGTGCCCCAGCGCGACGGCAAGGCGGAGCGCTTGCGCATGCTGTCGAGCCAGGTCGAACGGCTCGAGCGCGACATCGATACGCTGAACGCCAATCTGGCGCCCCTGACCTCGTTTGTGCTGCCCGGCGGCACCCCTGCGGCGGCATACCTGCATCTCGCCCGTACCATATGTCGCAGGGCGGAACGGATGATGGTGGAACTCGCCGCCAGGCCCGAAGAGCCGGTCAGCGACCCTGCCATACAATATATGAACCGCCTGTCGGATTTCCTGTTCGTGGCCAGCCGCGCGGTGAACGATAATGGCGCCGGGGACGTGTTGTGGGTACCGGGCCAGAACCGCTAAAGTGGCCTTCTAAAGGGGGCGATTTTTGGCTTTCGCGCGTTGACCGCCGATAGCGGGACCTTTAGGTTCCGCGCCCAAGCTATAGAGAGCTAACCAAACCCCAGAATTCAAGCGAAAGAGGATCGATGAAGGTTCTTGTGCCGGTAAAGCGGGTGGTCGATTACAACGTCAAGGTCCGCGTCAAGAGCGACGGAACGGGCGTGGAACTGGCCAACGTGAAGATGTCGATGAATCCGTTCGACGAAATCGCGGTCGAGGAAGCACTGCGGCTGAAGGAAGCCGGCAAGGCGACCGAAGTGGTGGTGGTGTCGATTGGCCCCGCACAGGCCTCGGAG
>JBOHIT010000028.1:0-3137 GCA_050726155.1 Bradyrhizobium sp. | reverse complement strand
ACCCGGCCGCCGTCGCGGCCGATGCTGATCGTGGACCTGCTGCGACACACGTCGGGTCTGACCTATGGTTTCCAGCAACGCTCTAATGTCGACGCAGCCTATCGGGAGAACAAGATCGGCGAAGTCGTCAAGGCCGGCACACTGCAAACCATGATCGACGACCTCGCCAAAATCCCGCTGGAATTTTCGCCGGGCGAAGGCTGGAACTATTCGGTCGCCACCGATGTCGTGGGTTATCTCATCGGCAAGATCAGCGGCATGCCGTTCGAGCAGTTTCTGAAGGAACGCATCTTCAATCCGCTTGGGATGAACGACACCGACTTCTTTGTGCCGGCGGACAAGGCGCATCGGTTCGCGGCGTGCTATTCCGCCGGCGTACAGATCGGCATGACGGCCGGCGAGGCCACATTGAAGCTGCAGGATGACCCGGCTACCAGTTCGTTCCTTACCCCGCCCTCGTTCATTTCAGGCGGCGGCGGATTGTGCTCGACCGCGGCCGATTATCTGACCTTCTGCCGAGCGCTGCTCAATGGCGGGGAGCTCGGCGGCGTCAGGCTGTTGGGTCCGAAGACGCTGAAGCTGATGGCGTCGAACCATCTGCCCGGCGGCGTCGACCTGCCAGCGATGTCGCGGTCGCTGTTCAGCGAAGCCGCCTATAACGGCATAGGCTTCGGGCTCGGCTTTGCCGTCACGATGAACCCGGCGCAGACGCTGATTCCCGGCAGCCCCGGTGAATTCAACTGGGGCGGTGCGGCGACGACGTCGTTCTGGATCGATCCGGCGGAAGAGCTGATCGCGATCTTCATGACGCAGGTGCTGCCGTCGAGCGCCTATCCGCTGCGGCGCGAACTGCGCACCATGGTGTATTCGGCCATCACCGACAGCAATCTTTAAAATGGCCGCCCGGTCCCGCGGTGAGGTCACCGCGGGACCGGGGATTTGGACTACTTCAGCATTTCCGGCACGATCAGGCGCGGCAGGAACAGCGAAACGCTCGGCCAGATGATCAGCGCCGCCAGCACCAGCAGCATCGGTATCAGCATGATCACGGTGTCCTTGAGCGCATAGCGCAGCCGCACCCCCGCAATCGAACAGGCGATCATCAGGCATAATCCGTACGGCGGCGTCACCAGCCCGAACGCCAGTGAGACGATCGAGATGATCGCGAACTGCACGGGATGCAGATCGACCGACCTTGCCAATGGCTCCAGCACGGTGCCCACGATCACGATCGCCGGAATGGCGTCGAGGAAGCAGCCGACCACCAGGAAGCAGAACGCGATGAAGAAGCCCGCCGCGATCGGCCCCATGCCCCAGGTCGAGACGTTGGCCAGCAACGCCTCCGGGATCTTGTAATAGGCCAGCAGCCAACCGAAGGCGCTGGCGGTACCGACGCAGAACAGCGCCACGCCGGCGAGGCGCCCGGTGTCGAGCAAGGCCTTGTAGAGTTCCTTCGCGCCGGTTTCCCGATAGAAGAAGGTCGACAACACCACCGAATACAGCACCGCGACGCAGGCGGACTCGGTCGCCGTGAACCAGCCGAGCAGGATGCCGCCGACGATGATGAACGGCGTGATCAGCGCCGGGATCGAGCGCCAGATCGAGCAGCGCATCTCCACCCAGGTCGCCTTCGGATAGGTCGGATAGCCGCGGCGCACCGCATAGATATGCACGGTCACCATCTGTGCGCCCGCAATCAACAGTCCGGGGATGATGCCCGCCAGATACATCGCCGCGATCGATGTCGAGATCAGCCCACCCCACACGATCATCAGGATCGATGGCGGGATGATAACCGCCAGCACCGCCGACACCGCGGTAATGGCGATCGAGAACGAAAGGTCGTAGCCCTCCTTGGTCTGGGCATCGATGAAGATCTTTGATTGGCTCGCGGCATCCGCGGTCGAAGAGCCGGAGATGCCGGCGAAGAACACCGACAGCACCACGTTGATCTGCGCCAGCGACCCCGGCCAGTGCCCGACCATCGCGCGCGACAGCGCCACCAGCCGGTCCGTGATGCCGCCGATGCTCATCAGGTTTGCCGTCAGGAGGAAGAACGGCACCGACAGCAGGATGAAGGAATTGTAGGCGTTGAAAGTTTCCTGCGCGAGCATCATCATCGACAGCCGCGGCTCGATCAGCAGGATCGGCAGGCAGGCGAGACCGAGCGCGAAGGCGACCGGAACGCGGATGACGAGCAAGCCCACGAAGACGCCGAACAGGACCATCGCGGCCTGGCCGGAAGACAAAACAGTGCCGTTCATCGCGTTGCTCCGAACAAGATCCGCGCCTCATCGAAAATCTGTTCGCCCGCAAACATGATCCAGGTGACGCCTGCCACCGGCCACGCGACGTGAATCAACCAGAGCGGCAGGTCGGCCAGCTCCGATGTCCTGTTCCAGGCAAAGCGCGTGAATTCGAGTCCCGCCCACACGAACACCAGCGCCAGCGCCAGGATGCCGAGGCGCGCAAGGATCCGCACCGCCGCTTCCGAGCGCCGCGACAGGTCCGGCCACACGTCGACCTCGAAATGCTGCGCTTCCCTGATGCCGACCATCGCCCCGATCATGATGGTCCATACGAACAGGAACCGCGCCATCTCCTCGGTCCAGATGTAGGACGGGATGAAGGGCGTGTAGCGCGAGATGATCTGCAGCGTGACCGGAATGACCAGGATGCCGACGCAGGCCGCCAGCAGAAATTCCAGCAATTTGGCATAGGCTGCCGTTACTCGTCGCCAGAACGACGGGCTGGCATCGATCGGTAGTTCGGTCATTGGCGCCCCCGCGCGGTAACAATCATGGAACGGGGCAAGCGGTGAAGCTTGCCCCGAAACTCCGGCCTGCGATGCGCAGGCCTCTGCTTATTTTTATTTGAGCATGATCTTGTCGGAAAACCGCTACTCACTTTTCCGGATCATGCTCAGGCGACGTTGATTTTCTCGAAAATGCCCTCGGCGCCGATTTCCTTGGCATAGGTCGCCATCACGGGATCGGCGAGCTTCTTCATGGCGTCGCGCTCCTCGAACGGCACGCGCTTGAGCTTGCCGGCCTTTTCCAGGGCATCGAGCTTGGTGACTTCCTCGCTCGACTCGAGCTGGCGGCCGAATTCGCCGGCCTCCTTGCCCGCCTTGACGA
>JBOHIT010000027.1:0-8737 GCA_050726155.1 Bradyrhizobium sp. | reverse complement strand
CAGGTTCTCGCGAAGCAGATGGACCAGGAGGGTCCGGTCCTCGACGTCGGCTGAGACAGCCTTGCCGTTCACCGTCAGGCTAATTGTCGTCACAGTTCTGGCCTCCCCAATGATGCTTTCGTTGGGGCGATTAAACCACGCGTACGAGGCGGGGTAATTGCGATCAAGGTAGTAGGCGTCGACCCGGCAAACGGAGGGCCTTGGTGTCCATAATACCAGGGAAAAAGTGGCAATTTGCGCAATGCTTGTTTTGCCGAAAGCACGATGCGCTGTTGCTGAGCGAGACCGATCTTCGCGCTGCATCAATCAGAGGAGCAAATCTTTTCCGAAGGCCTTGCGGGGAGATTCCGTGCTTCCGAATTGCCTACTACCTTCCGCCTATACTCGCGAGATAGGGTTGCTGCAATTCTGAGCAGGGTACGGATCAAATACCGTCCGTCGAAATCGGGAAAAAATTTCCCGCAGATCGGTCGCAGACTGCGACCGCCATAAAGTTAACATTCGGAGGGAACAGATGACGCTCAGGAGCATGAGTTTCTTTGCCGGCGTATCGCTGGCCGCCATTCTGATGGTGGGTGCCAGCAATGTAAAAGCCAACGATTCGGTTGCGAAGGCGGTGGCCGATCCGAATGGATGGGCAATCTCCGGTCATGACTACGCCAATACGCGCTACAGCCCACTCAAGCAGATCACTTCCGAAAACGCCAACAAGTTGCAGATGGTCTATTCCCTGTCGCTGGCTTCGCTGCGATCCAATGAGTCGTCGCCGATCGTAATCGGCAACACGTTGTATGTTTCTACCTCATGGGGGCCGAAATACGTTTATGCGGTCGATGCTGCGACAGGTGCCCGCAAATGGACCTATCAGCCCGACATCCCCGACGACGTACTTCAGTATGCTTGCTGCGACGTCAACAGCCGCGGCGTGTCTTTTGCCGATGGCAAGATTTTTGTGGGTCGGCTCGATGGAAAGCTCACTGCACTCGACGCCAACACCGGCAAGGAAGTGTGGACGACGACCGTCGTCGATTACAAGCAGGGATCCGTCATCACATCCCCGCCGCTGATCGTTCGTGACAAGGTAATTACCGGATTTGGCGGCGGCGAATACGGTGTTCGCGGCGCGCTGCTTGCATTCGATCTTAACACCGGCAAGCAACTCTGGCAGACCTATACCGTGCCAGCACCCGGTGAACCGGGTTCCGATACGTGGAAGGGCGATACCGGCTTACATGGCGGAGGCGCAGCTTGGCTTGTTGGATCCTACGACGCCAAGACGGACACCGTTTACTGGGGCACCAGTAACCCCGGCCCCTGGAATACTGCCGTCCGCTCCACCGGCGATGGCAATTTCGGGAAGCTGACCAACTTATACACGGCATCCACGATCGCGCTCGACCCGAATACCGGCAAGATCAAGTGGCACTTTCAGGGCACGCCGGCCGACGCATGGGACTATGATGGCGTCAACGAACTCGTGCTCGCCGACCTTGATATCAAGGGTACCAAGACCCCGGCCTTGATGAAGGCTGACCGCAACGGTTTCTTCTTCGTGGCGAATCGCGAGACGGGCAAACTGCTCTCTGCCGAGAAGTATATCTTTGCCAACTGGGCAAAGAAATTCAACATCAACACCATGCGTGCCGAAGAGGATCCGGACAAGCGACCCGGCCCGGGCCATCCAGCCAAGGACATCTGTCCGAATCTGATCGGTGGCAAGAACTGGCAGCCGATGTCGTTCAATCCAGAAACGGGCCTGGTATATATTCCTACCAACAATGTCTGCATGGATTGGTCGGTGAGCGACGTCGCCTACAAGCGCGGCGTGTTCTATCTCGGCGCCGAATTTCCAACCAAGGAAGGGCCGGGCGGATTCCTGGGCGAGCTGATCGCATGGGACCCCGTGGCCAGCAAGAAAGTATGGAGCATGAAGTCTGATCTGCCGTTCAATGGTGGCACACTGTCCACCGCCGGCAACTTGGTTTTCTGGGGCGACCTCTACGGCGACTTCAAGGCGATCGATGCCAAATCCGGCAAGGTCGTATGGAACAAGAACCTGGGCAGCGGCATTGGCGCTGGACCTGTTACCTACTCAGTCGATGGTAAGCAGTACGTCGCCGTGGTCGTCGGTCGAACCGCTGCGCTGCCTGCGTTTCTTGGCGACGTAGGCAAGAAAATGGTCGCCGCATCTCCCGAGGGTGGCTCACTGTTCGTTTTTGCTCTCCCATAAGAGAATAGGAGGCAGCATTGCTCGTATCTGGTTTCAATCACTTCACAGCGCACTGTCGTGGACGCCGCAATGGGCTGAAACGAGCTACGCGAAGCATGCTGCTCTTTGCACTCGTTGCGGTGCCGGCCTTCAAGGCCGGTGCCGATGAGATCAAGCCGCTGCGGCTTTGTGCCGATCCGACCAATCTGCCGTTCTCGAGCGACGATCCGGCAAAGCTCGGACTGTATCTCGAGATCGGGCAGGCGCTCGGACAGAAGCTTGGACGGCCCGTCGCCTATACCTGGTACAAGTCCTACTTTGGAAAACGGACGGTCCGCGAGACACTGCTAAGCAAGCAGTGCGATGCCATGATCGGACTGCCCCTGGTTGATGACTTCATGGGACCGGCCGTGATCTTTTCAAAATCGATCGCCCGTGAAGGTTACGCGCTTGTGAGCACCCAGGATCGGCAACTGACTGGGCCTGATGATCTAAAGGGGCTCCGCGTTGCTGTACAGTATCAAACGACACCACAAAACATGCTCGCCCTGCGCGACGAGATCCAGAAGGTAACTGTCCTCAGTCCGGATGAGGGAATGCAGAAGCTCGACCAAGGCAAGGTTGATGTCGCGTTCGTATGGGCTCCCGTCGCGGGTTGGCTCAACAAGACTGTCTACAGTAACAAGTATCGGGTCGTACCGACCGAGGGCGAGGGACTGCTGTGGCCCACCGCGATCGGCTTTGCGAAGGCAGGCACCAATCTCCGCGACGAGGTCGACGCCATATTGCCCTCGCTTCGGGAGGAAATTGACCGGCTGTTTAACAAGTATGGCGTGCCAAACGATCCGCCTATCAAGTTCAGTCAAGATGCTTCGACCTCCGTAACGGCCGCTGCAATAGTTGAACCGAAAACAGTCACTCAGCCGAAGCCGGACACGGGATCCGCAAGCAGCGGCAACAAAACCAATTTGGCCGCCGGCCAGGAGCTTTTCAACAGTACTTGCGGGCATTGCCACGGTCCAAATGCTGTCCAGAGCGAAAGGAAGATCGATCTTCGCCTCCTCAAAAAACGCTATGGCGATGACATGGAGACGACGTACTGGAAGACCGTAAATGAAGGTAGGCCCTCCAAGGGGATGCCCGCATGGAATGAGGTTTTCAATGCAGACCAGTTGAAAAGCGTTTATGTCTACCTGCAAACGGTGCAGGATGGAGGTTCCTAGAGCTAAGCCATTGGCCCATGCCGTTTCCGTCTTAGACAACCAGCACGGACCGGCCAATCTCTTGGGGCGCGCGATGACGGGATTTCTGATCATTGACGATCACCCCCTGTTTGGCGAGGCGCTCGGAAATGCCATCCGCATTTCACGCCCGGACGCAAGGATTTTCGAAACCACATCGATCGCGGCAGCGATGGCGATACTCGCGGCAGAACCCGGTATCGACCTGGCACTGCTCGACCTCTTGCTTCCGGATGTCGCAGGCTTCTCTGGATTTTGTCGGTTGCGCGACCATTATCCGAAATTGCCGATCGCCATCGTGTCGAGCGATGAAGACAAGCAGACGATACGCGAAGCGCTTGATATGGGTGCGGCGGGATACTTGCCAAAATCGACCTCGATCGGCGAGTTGTCGCAAGCGATCGATCGCCTGTTGAATGGACTTGTGGCCGCTCCAACGGAATTTGCGGCAGCTGGCTCGCATGCGCGGGCCGATGCCGCGCGGACCTTGCGGCAGAGGATTGAAGAGCTCACTCCCCAGCAGTTGAGAGTATTGCAGTTGATCACGCGCGGCATGCAGAACCGTGAGATCGCGGCCGAACTGAAACTCGCGGATTCGACCGTCAAGGCGCACGTCACGGAAATCCTGCGCAAATTGAAACTCTTCAGCCGAAACAAAGCGATCATCGAAGTAGCGAAGATCTCTCTCGTGTTCCCGGTTACTGGCGCGGACCCTAAAAAGGGCCGGGAGAGTTCGTTGTGAACGTAGCTTTGATCGTCGTCGCAATTCTGATATCGGCCACTTGGAAATGCGCGCAAGCGGAAACGTTGCGCATAGGCGTCCAGAAAACCGGGACCTTCGCCTGGCAGCTCGACGTAATCGCTCGCCACGGTCTTGCTCGCGAGCGCGGTATTGAACTGGCGATTCACGAATTCGCTTCTCCGGACGCCGGGAAGCTTGCTCTCAACGGCGGCGCGGTCGATATTGCCGTCGTGGACTGGCTTTGGGTCGCCCGGGAGCGCGCGCTCGGCAGAGCGCTAAAATACTATCCCTACTCGACTGCAGTCGGATCGATCATGGTAAGGGCAGACTCGCCGCTGCGCGAGCTTTCCGACCTCAAGGGACGATCGCTTGCAGTCGCGGGTGGCGCGCTCGACAAGAGTTGGCTGATCGTCCGCGCGGCCGCCAAACGGCGCGGCATCGACCTCCAGCGTGAAGCCAGGCTGGCGTTCGGCGCGCCGCCGCTGCTTTACGAGAAATTGCGTCAGGGCGAACTCGATGCCAATCTGAACTTCTGGAATTTCTGCGCGAAACTCGAGGCGCAAGGTTACCGCAGGCTCTATGATGTCCGTGCGGCGCAGGCCGATCTTGGATTGACCCAGCCGATCGCGATGATCGGTTACGTGTTCGCCGAGGGCCTCGTTGCCGCGCATCCAGGAGCGGTCGACCGTTTTCTGGCCGCGGCCCGCAAGGCCGACCAGATCCTTCTCCAGTCCGATGTTGAATGGGAGGCACTGCGGCCGTTGATGGCAGCGGGAGATCAGGCGACTTTCGAGTCCTATCGTGCGATTATCCGGGCAACGATGCCCCGTCGGTCGATCGACGCCGAAGAGGCTGATGCCAACCGGCTGTTCAAGACGCTTGCCGATATCGGCGGTGCGGAACTAATCGGACCGGCCCGGGAGCTTGATGGGCGCCTCTACTATCGTCCCTCCGTCCATGAGGACTGAGCTTTGGCAAAATTGCTGTCCTTGGGCCTGGTGGTCGTACTCTGGACTGTAACCGCCGCCGTTGCGCACTCGCCGATGCTTCCTGGTCCGCTGGCGGTGCTGGAAGCGTTGATGCGTGAGACCCTATCGCTCGCACTTCCCTATCATTTGGCGTGCACTCTGTTACGCGTGATCGTCGCCTTCTCCATTGCTTTTTCGTTAGGGCTGATCTCGGGATACGCGATGGGAAAGTTCCGTCTGGTCGATCAGATCACCGATCCCTGGCTGGTCATCCTGCTGAATGTTCCCGCACTTGTGACGATCATCCTGGCCTACATATGGGTCGGGCTGAACGAGCCTGCCGCCATTGCCGCGGTTGTGCTAAACAAGCTTCCAAACGTGGTCGTCGTCGTGCGCGAGGGAACCCGGGCACTTAGCCCTGAGTTGGACGACGTGGCGCAGGTATTTCGCTTGTCCCGGCTGGCCAGGATCCGCCATGTCATCCTGCCGCAGCTGGCGCCGTATCTAGCGGCCGCGTTTCGCTCGGGCGTTTCGATCATCTGGAAAATTGTGCTTGTTGTTGAGCTCATTGGCCGCCCCAACGGCGTCGGCTTTGTGCTCGGCTCCGCCTTCTCACTGTTCGACATGGTCACGATCTTTGCCTATTCGATCGCATTCATCGCCATCATGCTCGTCGTAGAAAGCCTGCTCGTGCAACCCCTGGAGCGCAATGCAAACCGTTGGCGCAGAAAAGCTGCTTGAGATTCGAATCGATTCCAAGGCGTATGGGTCAGGCACTGATGCCGCCGTCGAGATCCTGCGCGATACCGCGTTGCGCCTCGACGTCGGCTCGTTCGTATCGCTCTTTGGCCCCTCGGGCTGCGGCAAGACTTCGATACTGCGCATTGCGGCCGGTCTTGACCGCGATTTCCACGGCGAGCGGTGGATAGCGCATTCGGCGCGCGTCGGGATGGTGTTTCAGGAACCGCGGCTGTTCGCCTGGCGGACTGTGGAAGACAACATCCGGATCGCCATGGAGGCGGCTTCCGCGACCGGCGATATCGGCGGTTGGCTCGAACGTTTCGATCTCGTTGCTCAACGGCGGCAGTATGCCGGGGAACTCTCTCTCGGGCAGGCAAGGCGGGTCGCGATGGTTCGCGCTCTATCGATTGCGCCGAACCTGCTTCTGCTCGACGAGCCCCTGGTTTCTCTGGATCAGACCGTTGCCGCGTTGGCGCGCAGCGAGCTTCGGGCGCTTGCTGACAGCGGAAAGGTCGGCATTCTGCTGGTGACCCATGACCTCGAGGAAGCCGTAGGGTTGTCGGACCGCGTGCTGTTCCTCGGCGAACGAGGAGGGCTGCTCGAAAAGGACATATCAGTCCCTCGCAATCTTCGCGATCCCAGTTCCACGTCGGCGCTCGCACAAGAGCTGGCGGCGATCGTGGCACAGACAAAATAGCAGGTACGGGGAACACAGTCGCCGCTACCCCAGCTTTTCCTCGATGGCAAAACGAATCATCTCGGTGGCAGTCTTCAGGCCCAGCTTTCGTCGAATAATCGACGAGGTGTTGGCGATCGTTTTGTAGGATACCTTCATGGACCAGGCGATTTCGGCAAGGCACTTGCCGGTGGCCAGCAGCCGCAGGATCTCGATGTCGCGCGCCGTAAGCTGGGCCATACGGCTACTGGCGGCGTCGGGTTCGCCGAACGCGATCTTTTGCGCCAGGGAAAAGGGCAGGAACACTCCGCCGTTTCCGACGTCGCGGATCGCGCGCGCGAGGTCAGCCGGATCGCCTGATTTCGAGACGAATCCTTTCGCGCCGGCCTTGATTGCCCGCCTCGCAAATGCCGGATCGTCGTTCATGCTGAACATAATGATCCGCTGGTGTGGAGACTTGGCTAAAATCCGTCGCGCCAGCTCGAAGCCGGTTACGCCAGGCAGATTGATGTCGAGGACGCACACATCGGGCTTCTCTGCGGCAAAGGTGGCTTCGCCACTATCGGCGTCGGACGCCTCGATAATACAGACGCCGGGATCTTGGGCAAACATTGCTCGGCAGGCCGACGCGATGATGGGATGGTCGTCAACGACCAATACCCGAAGCGGTCCCTCGGCCTGGCTATGGTGCGACCGCGCCGGCCCAGCGCTGCTGCTCACGTGGCTGTCGCCATCGGCCGTGATTTGCTGGGGCGCGGTCACCTGGGGCCCACCGCAATTCCCCAAGGCATCTCGCCAATCTGGACGGATTTGATGATCTTCCGGCCCGCAACATCGACGACGGAAACGTCGTTGGTCAGTCCGTTGGCGACCAATAAGTACTTTTCGTCCGGGGTCAGAGCGCGGTGCCAGGCCCGCTGTCCTACGAGGAGATACTTGACGACCTCGTGAGTGATGCCATCAACAATCGCGATGCGATTGGCGGGTCCAAGATGGACAAAGCCGAGACGGCCGTCGCGCGTGATGTTGATCCCGACCGGTTGTATCGTTTCTGCTCGCAGGCCCTGGACGGCAAACTTCACAACTTTCCTGATCTGCCTTGTCGCTGGATCGACAATCGAGAGGCCTCCACCTACTTCGGACGTAACCCAGAGCTCGGACCCGTCGCTCTTGAAGCTGGCCGATCGTGGACGCGAGCCCAGCAACACGCTGCTGGTGACCTTGAGCGTCTCAGCGTCGATGAAATGAGCCATGCTGGTGGTCTCGGAAGTGCAAACGATGGTCTTGCCATCCGGGCTGACGGCGATTCCCTCCGGTTCGATGCCGACGGGAATTTCGCCGATCCTTTTCCGCGTCGCGAGATCGATGACGCTTACCGTGGCGCTATCCTCATTGGCGACATACAGATACTTGCCGGCTGGATCGACCGCGAATTGCTCGGGGTCTTCGCCGGAGGGGAGGTTTCCGACGATCGTGCGGCTCGCCGTGTCAATGATCTGAATCGTGTCATCGTCACCGACCGCTACAAATACAAAATCTCCGTCTGGTGAAATGCCGATGCCGCGCGGCCTCTGTCCGGTCTTGATCTTTGCGACAACAGTCATGGACTCGGTGTCGAGAACGGCGACTGAATTGCCCTTTTCGTTAGATACATAGGCAAAGTATGCATCGGCGGACTGGGCCGCCAGCATGACGAGCAACGACAAGATCGCATATGTGGAAACCCGTGTAGCCATTTTCATCGTTGCTTCCGCATCGCAATTCGCTTTCGACCGATCGGGTATGTCGGCTAACGATATCTTTGTCCGCGCCAATGAGGCGTCGGAGTAACCGGCCTTGATCTTTCCTTGCTGCGCTGCAGCAAGATGCGTGCCCACGTACGGACTTGACGCGCGCGGCGGAGTAACGAACTGCCGTTGCGGCACCACATTGTTTGAAACGTCTACTCCCTCAGCTTCTATCTATCCCTTTGCCACACCTAGGATTTGCAGGTTCGACGAACCATGACCCGTACGCACGCGCAAGCACCTATTTGGTAGGAGGGATTTCCGCGTGGGCCGGTCGGGGTTAGCCCATAGGCCGCCCTGTGCATTTGGGTTACCCTGCCACTGAAGCTGTCTTCAGTGATCCGGGAAAGGACAGCAGGTTGAACAGTTCAAC
>JBOHIT010000026.1:0-3418 GCA_050726155.1 Bradyrhizobium sp. | reverse complement strand
GGCCGCATATCCGCCCATGCTCGAACCGACGACATGGGCCCGTTCGATCCCAAGACCCCGCATGACAGCGGCAATGTCATCGACCGCGAGTTCCCAGCCATAGGATGCGGCATTCTGGGGAATATCGCTCGGCGGATATCCCCTGGCGTTGAAAGCGATGCAACGGTGGCTCCGGGAAAAATGGCGAAGCTGCGACTCCCATCCGCGCATGTCGGATGCGAATTCATGAACGAAGATGATCGGATACCCGTAGCCGCATTCCTCGAAATACAGCCTCGCTTCGGTCGCTTCGACATATGGCATCGCTTCTCGCCCCCGTCCCCAACTTGCGCGGTCGGGTGCAGAAACAGAAAGGCAGGTCAGGTTGCAATCGCTCGACCCCTGGGATCGTGTCTTTACGTACCAGAGCGTAGAATCACCGGTACGCATGGAGTAATGGCGGCTGGCAGCGCTCGATCGTCCTTATCGACTTCACAGGATGCGTCAGAGCCCGAGCCCGCGCTTTCGACCAAAGCTCCAGTCGACTCCGCCGCTCGGCAGCATGACGCCGGAGACCTGGCGGCCGAGCTGCTGCTCGAGGGCTGGACGCCAGGGCACGAGCTGGAAGCCGAGGCCATCATCGATCATCGCGAACCGGCCCGAGCTCAGCGTGACACGTTGGCGGTAAATCCCGGCGACGTTCTCGCCCTCCGCAGATGGGCGGTAGACGAGCCCCGTCTCGCCGGAAAACCTTACAGCCGCGGCGCTCAGATCCCGCTTCCGCAACGTGTTCAGCAGATCTCGGGCGAAGATGATTCGCTGTCCTTGTCGGCGCGCAAACCCTTCGCCGGCCAGATGTTCGACGCGACCATTCATCGCCTGGCAAACCTCAGCGCCAAATCCATTTCCGCTCAGGGTCGCTTCCTTTGCAAGAAGCTGGCGGTCGAGCCAGGTCGCACCTGGTGCTGTGACTTGCGCCTCGATGGTCAGATCGGACCGTGTCGCTAGCGACGAGCGTTTGCGTCCCTGGCCGTCCTCGTACGCGCGCATCTCGACCACCGCGCCGGGTCTTGCGTCTCCGGTCACATCGAGGTCGGAGAAGATGAGATGGTGCGTGCGTCCATCGACACCGTCAATAACGGCATAGGCCGTACCTCTCAGTTCGTCATGGAGCCCGCGAGCTACAAGTCGACCCTGCACCGGGTCGGCGGCTTGGTCGCCATGCAAGGCGAATCCCGTCAAATCGGGCTCGCGTCCGGCACCCGTGATCGCGCGATGCATAGTTTTGATGATGTCCCCGCGAACTGAAAGGTCTCGCAGAGTTCCCTCTATTCCAGGCTTCAACGTCCAGCACCCAGGAGCGACTTGCTCGGCAAGGCCGAGACGCTCAAGCTTGGCAGCTCGCCCAATCATCAATCTTCGAAGTTCGGGATCGCTATCCGAGACGCCTGGTCTGAGATCAGCCACACCTGCTCCCTCATCGGCAGCGCTACGGAGTACCCTGTCGAGGCTGGTCCAGCGCTCTGCCCCGACTTCGCTCTCCAAGGCGACGCGAATTTCCTGCTCGCTGCGCGGACCAAGTTCCAGCGTAACCCGCTCTTCGGCACGTGTTCGGAACCCGCGGCTGATGTAATCACGGCTAATGACGAGATCCTGGCCGTCATCTGCGCGACCGCGCACCAAGACATGAACATGGGGATTGTCGGTATTCCAATGATCGACTGCCACCCAGTCCAGCCGGGTGCTGAGATCGCGTTCGGCATCGGTCATCAATTCGCGGGTAAAGGTACGAAGGTCCGCCATCTCGGCGGCATCCTCAGGCGAAACCGTGAAACGAAAATGATGCCGATCATCCTCGCACCTCTCCGCAAAAGCTTTGGTATCGGCACTCTCCGACGTGGCATCGAACATTTGCGCGTCGGCGCCGTCGCGGGTAACGCCCTCGCGCTTGAGATACGCGACGTGTTTTGAAAGTGGCGCTGAACGAAAACGCGTGCCCTGATGGCGCACGATCCGAGCCATGACGACGACCCGTCGGCCGGGCGATCGGGATGCAAGAGACAGTGCTGCTCTTCGGCCACGTCCAAACGTTGAATAGCCTTTTGTCCCGCTCCCGTGTCCGAAGTCCTTGCCAGTATGCCCAGCCTTCCTCGCGGCGCGCATGACCTGGCCCACAAAGCTCTTCGGACGTTTGGCTCCCTGATTGCCGTGCTTGATGCGGCCAGGCCGAAGATTAATCTCGTCGTCGCGGGCGCTCATGGCGCTCGGCGTCCGCGGAATTGCTGCCGACGGCTCCGGGGGCACTGAATCCATTGAGCTTTGGGGTCAGAGCGCCAGCAGGTACCTGTGGTCGGATATGCAAAACACTCAATCCAACCAACCACATGCCCGCGACGGAAGTCGGGGCTTTTATCTTGCCATCCGTGGCTCGTATCTCCCTGCTCCCAATGCCTCCCATCAGAACATGCGATAACCCACGACAGGCTACGATGAAGCGCGATCGGAATCATTGCGATTGGACCTCGCTGGTACGACGCACGAACAGGTTGCCTGACTGCGGCACGAGAGCCGATAGATCGACAACGGCACGAACGCTTGATGGATGGTCTGGCCGCACGCCATGCAACGTCCGATCGCCGGTTAAGTTGCTGCCGATGCGCCGAGCAAACAACGGTGAGCGAGCCAAAATAGATGACTTCGCCACGGCGATGCGCTTTCCGCCAGACTGCTCGCTCTCGATCGTCGGTGCGAGCTTGGCAACATACCCTCGGGTCTCATCCGGCAGCGGTCGGCCTGTCGCCAGATGATTTTCATAGCGTCCAGGCCCCGCATTGTAGGCGGCGAGGAAACCCGGCATGCCAAATCGTTGGTAGAGTTCGCGAAGGTATGCGGCGCCAGCCAGTATGTTGTCGCGCGGATCGTACGGATCGGCGCCAAGACCATATCGAGCGCGCAAATCGGTCCATGTCCCGGGCATGATCTGCATCAGCCCCATTGCCCCTTTTCGCGATCGCGCCCGCACCTCGCCAGCGCTCTCGACACGCATCACCGACCGTATCCAATGTTCCGGAACGGCGAAGCGCTTGGACGCCTCGGCGACAAATGCCGCGAAGGGATCGATAGATAAATCGCTCGCTCGATGTGTAGCCGACAGCACTCGTTCGGCACGCGCTGCATCGCTCAACAGCATTGATGATGCTGACATCGCCACGATGCACACCATCATCCCGAGAGATCGCAAGGCTGCCATCGTGCTCGCGGCCGTCAAGGGTGAAGCGCTGACGCGCCGGCCTAACGGCCGCCCTGGACCGCCGCTGCGCGCGACGACAGTGCGAACCTTGGCCGGGACGAAGGAATGGTCCGCGTTCCGACCGAACAAGGGAATTGACCTAGGTTTGCGATCTGACGACATGATAAGTCACCCTCAACAGTCCAAAGA
>JBOHIT010000025.1:0-5744 GCA_050726155.1 Bradyrhizobium sp. | reverse complement strand
GCCGTGCATCTTTCCGGCCCGGTGCGGCGGCTTCCGATGGAAGGCAATCGCGATCATGGCGACGTGCTGCTGTCGACATTCGAAGAGCGATTGGCGCCGAAGCAACCATGGTCGCTATCGACGATGGAAGCGGGCAAGCGCGAGACGATGCTGCAATCGATCGTCGTACTCGAGATGGACGTGACGCAGGTCGAGGGGCAGCGCAAGCTGAACCAGCACAAATCCGATGACGATTTTGTTTCGATCACGCGGCACCTTTCGAGCTCGGACGCTGCAGACGCCCGCGAGATCGCGGCCAAGCTGAAGGCGCTCCGACCTGATCTCGAATATTAGCGTCCCGCCGCGGCTGGCGACGGCGTCGGATCGGCGCTAGAGTCGCTTTAAGAAAACAGGGAGCAGGTCGATGTGGCAGCGGGCGTTCTATCACGAGGGAATGAGCGAACTGCAGGACCGCTTCGACGGCCGGCGCGTCGCCGAGGCGATCGAAAAACACCGCAAGCATTACGAGTTCTGGGACGACGAGAAGGCGCTGATCGAGACCTCGCCGTTCTTCTTCATCGGCACTTCCTTTGCGGATTATGTCGACTGCAACATCAAGTCGGGCGATCCCGGTTTCGTGAAGGTCGTCGGCCCCAACATCATCGAATACCCGGAATATGACGGCAATTCGATGTACCGCACGCTCGGCAATCTGTCGCGCAACCCGAATGTCGGCTTGTTGTTCGTACGCTTCGACGGCAAGAGCCGGCGCATGCGCATCAACGGCCGCGCAGAGGTCCTCGACGACGCGGCGGCGATCGGCCGGCATTACGGCGCGCAGGTGGTGGTGCGGATCGAGTGTGAAATCTATCCGAACTGCCCGCGCTATGTGCCCGATCTCGCGAACGCCAAGCTGTCGCCCCACGTTCCGCGCGAAGGGCAGGGGCCACCGCCGCCGCCGGAATGGAAGGCCCGCGGTTATATCAGAGACATCTTGCCGGACCGCGACCCGCATGCCGAGATCGTCAAGGCGGCTCCGCGCGAGAGCTGACCGCTTGGTGCCCGATCGCGATCGCGCCTAACCCCGCGCCGCCGGCTTGGTCGCGAATTGCGGAAACTTGTCGGCGACGATGGGGCCGTCGGTGCGCCAGGAATGGCAGCCGCCGATGAAGAACGGTCGCTTGCCGGAGTTCTGTTGGGTTTCCAGCGAGCTTCGTCCTTCCGGCGCGTTGCCGTGGGACATGGTCTGAAACAGCGTCGTCACCGCCGGGCCCAACAGCTCCGTCAGATGGGTGCAGCCTTCGAGCCGGCCGATCTTGCGCCGGACCACGTCGCGCCAGCCCTTACCGATGCTCTCGCCGACTAGCCGCTGCAGGATCGGCTGAACCTCGATGCAGGTGGGGTAGGGCGTCGCGGCCATGGTGGCTTCTGCCTCGTGGATCTTCATGGTGTCGTCGATCGCAAGCCGCAGGCGAATATCGTGCACGGGATCGCCGGGCTTCAGTTCCCCGCGATAATGATCGGCGGCTTGCGTGAATGGCTTGGTATCCACCAGTCGTGCCTCGACTTCCCAGAGCCCATCGTCTCTGATGTAGCCGTTGCATTCGACCGTGCGCGTATGCATCAGGCGACGTCCGGTTCCGCTTGCAGCTTTTTCTTGGGGCATCTTGCTGTCCTTAGGCGAATTTGACGATCATTTTGCCGAGCGCGGATCGCGACTGCATGGTCTTGAAGGCGTCGCGAAAATTCTCGAACGGGACCACCTTGCCCACAACGGGGTTCAATTGGCCGGAAGCAAGCCAGTCGAACAATTGCGCGATCAGGCGCGCATGCGTCTCCGGCTCGCGCTTCTGGATTTGCGCGAGATCGACGCCGAGCAGGGCGCCGCCCTTGAGTAGGGGAAGGTTGAACGCCAGCGCTGGAATGCTGCCGGAGGCAAACCCGACCACGAGGTGCCGCCCGCGCCAGGCGATCGAACGAAACGCCTGCAGCGCGACCTCGCCTCCAACCGGATCGAAGATCACATCCGGGCCATTGCCGCCGGTCAGCGCTTTCAGCGTGTCGCGCCAATCCGCTTTGGTGTAGTCGATGGTCTGATCGGCGCCGTAGCTACTGGCGAATTCACGTTTCTCCGGTGTCGATGCGGCGGCGATGACCTTTGCGCCCATCAATTTTCCGAGCTGGACCGCCGCGATGCCGACGCCGCCCGCTGCACCCAGCACCAGCAGCGTCTCGCCGGCTTTCATATCCGCGCGCGCGTCCAGCGCATAGAGCCCGGTGAGGTAGTTCGCCTGAAACGAAGCGCCGGCTTCGAAGGCAATGTGCGGCGGCAGATGCTTCAGCGCCGCCGACGGCACCGAGATATATTCGGCGAGCGCGCCGGAGCGGGTCATGCCGACCACGGGCATGCCCGGCTTGAACGCGGTGACGTCGCCGGCTATGGCCTCGACCACGCCCGCGAATTCCGTGCCCGGTACGAAGGGCAGCGGATCCTTGGTCTGATACAGCCCCTGCACCTTCAAGCCGTCGACGAAACCGACCGCCGCCGCGCCGATCCTGACGCGAACCTGGCCGGCCGGAATACCGGGCAGTTCCATCTCCCTGATCGAGATGCCGTCAATCGAATCGTAGTTCTCGACCACCACGGCCTTCATGTATTTGTTTCCTGCGCCGCGCTGTGAACCGGCATGGTGAGGTGTTTGCAGATTCTGTGCCGCAACGCTACTCCGCGGCCTCGGCCTGCCGGTCGATCTGGTCGGCGCCGGCCTTGATCAGCGGAATGAGGTCGCGTCCGATCGCCATCGTGTCGTGCGGGTTCTCAAACCCGCGCAGCAGGAAGGAGTGGATGCCCAGCCGGTAATACCTGAGCACTGCGGCCGCGATCTGTTCCGGTGTTCCCACCAGGCATGACGTATTGCCGGGCGCGCCGGTGGCCCGCGCAATCCCCATCCACAAGCGTTCGTCGTGAACGTCGGCGCGGGCGGCGTAGCCAAGCAGGCGTTCGGCCGAATGGTTGCTCGGCTTCGGCGCTTCGCCGTTCTTTCGTTCGACGTCCGCGAGCAGGGCATGCGCCTTGTCCCACGCTGCGCCCTCGGTGTCCGCCATGATCGGGCGCAGCGACATGTTGAAATCGGCTCGGCGTCCGAACGCGGCGGCGCGGCGGCGAAAATCGTCGACGCGGGCGCGGGTCTCGGCCAGCGGCTCGCCGAAGATCGCGAACACGTCGCAATGCGCTGCACCCATTTCCAGCGCGCCTTCCGAGGAGCCACCGAAGAACAGGCGCGGATAAGGCTGCTGATGCGGCTTGATGTCCGAATAGGCGCCGTCGATGCGATAGAACTCACCCTTGTGGTCGAACGGGCTGTCGCTGGTCCAGATCCGGCGTATCACGTCGAGGTATTCTGCGGCGCGGCGGTAGCGGTCGTTCTTGGGCAGGAAGTCGCCTTCGCTGGCCTGGTCCGCGTCACTGGTACCGGCGATGACGTGCAGCGCCATTCGCCCTTGCGTGAGCTGGTCGAAGGTCGCGATCTGCCGCGCCGCCAGCGCGGGGGCGACAGAGCCGGGGCGATGCGCGATCAGGAATTTTATTCGCTCGGTATGATCGGCGGCGTAGAGTGCGATGGCAAAACCTTCGGCGGCCGAAGCGTAATATCCGACCAGTACGGAATCGTAGTTCCACTGCTCGTGCAGGCGAGTGAAGTCGATTACCCATTCGCGCGAAATCTTACCCTTGATCAGGTGTACCGCGACGCCCTCCTGCTGGGTGCCGATCATACCGATGATTTTCGCTGGCATGGCAGTTTCCTCAGGATCTCAATTCTTTGGTGGAATGAAACGCGCAGCAACGAGGGAATGCAAGCGTTTCGCGGCCCGACAGCCCTGTCGGCCTTGCAACCAGCCCATCGGAAAACAGGCAAGGCGCCCTTCGAGCCGGCCCTAGGGGCGGTGGTTGCTGCGGTCCATTCCATGAACTATGAGGGTGGGCGGCTTTTGCAGGTGTCAGGCGCGGTGAAGCATGAGCACGGACAGGCATACGCTTCGCGGCAGCGCGATGGAGGCGACCATCAAGGCCGACGGCGCCGAACTGTGCTCACTGAGGAATGCCGAAGGCATCGAACTGCTTTGGCAGGCGGGGCCTGAATGGCCGCGCCACTCGCCCCTGCTGTTCCCGATCGTCGGCCGCCTGAAGGGTGATCAGCTGCGGCATCGCGGCAAGACCTACCCGATGACGCAGCATGGTTTTGCGCGGGATGTCAGGTTCGACTGGCTCGAGCAGGGGGACGAATTCGTGCAAGCTGGTGCTGACCGATAGTGATACAACGCGCGCCCGCTATCCCTTCGCGTTTCGGCTCGAAGTCACCTACGCCGTTGATAACGCCGATCTGACGGTGGTCTTCGGTGTCACCAATACCGGCGACGAAAACCTGCCGGCTTCGATCGGTGCGCACCCGGCGTTCAACTGGCCGCTACGCCCGGGATTGGCCAAGGAAGCCTATGCGCTGGATTTCTCGGACCAGGAGCCCGCGCCGATCCGGCGGCTGTCGGGCGGCCTGATGCGCGCCAAGCCGGAACCGTCACCGATCAGCGGCAGGACGCTCGTGCTCTCGGAACGGCTGTTCGACGATGACGCGGTTATTCTTGACCGGTTGGCGAGCGGGTCGGTTCGCTATGCGGCCGATCGTGGGCCTTCGATCGAAATGTCCTGGGAAGGACTGCCCCAACTCGGCATCTGGTCGAAACCCGGCGGCGCTGCGTTTGTCTGCATCGAGCCGTGGCATGGTTTTGCCAGCCCGTCGGATTTCGAGGGCGAGTTTTCCGACAAGCCCGGCGTGATGAAGATCGCGCCGGGCCAGAAACGAAATCTCGGTTATCGGATACGCATCGGTTGAAGTGCTCTAGCGCCCGGCAGGCGCGGAGTATCCGCCCGAATAGCGTGACCAGTCGGACTGCACCGGTTGCTGCGGCCACGCGGCGTTCGAGTTGCGCAGTTGCTCGGTCGTGACCGCCGGTGCGCGATGCGCCTTGCGTTGCTGTTGCGCAGCGTCGGCGAACTGCACGGTCGCGGTCACCAGCAGCGCCGAGCCGAGCAGTGTGAGGATGGTCTTTCGCATGGTTGTTCTCCCTTGGACGCTTTGTTCGCGGGCGAGGCCGTCGTGCCTCGCAGGTGTGCGCCGATACCGAGATAACGATGGTGGGTGCGGATTATTACGGGCGAGCCCATCACGAAGCGGCGAGCAAATTTCTTGGTCAGACGCATCGTCAGGCTAAATATTCAGCAGCCGATTTCCCATCGGCCGTAATAGACTGCCTGAAGAGAATGCGTTCGTGGCGAGTGAGGCCGATGAAGAAGATTTTGCTGGTCATGCTGCTGATGGCTTCCCCGCTCTGGGCCCAGTCTCAACTCGCGCCCAAACCCGCACCGAAGAGCACCGCGCGGGCCGCCGATGGCTGCGCGCCGATCGGCCGCACCGCCAGGGGTGAACTGGTCTATTCCATGAAATGCGACAACCTGCCGGTGCCGCCGCCCGCGCAGGCCGAGGTCAGAGACGCGCCCGTGGCCGCTCCGTCTCCAGAACCGGAACCGCGCGGCGGCCTTTTCGGCTGGTCTTACGACCGGCGGCCAAAGGAGTAGGCCGGAGCCCGGCGAAAACCGGTCCCTTTGGCTGGAATGGTCCTTGCTTCGGCTAATTCCGGCTGCAATGGATATCGCTGAACCCTTTTCAGCAGCCACCCAAGAGAAGAGATCGATGAGCAAACTGATTGTC
>JBOHIT010000024.1:0-7104 GCA_050726155.1 Bradyrhizobium sp. | reverse complement strand
CGCCATCCCGCGCGGATTGAACCAGCTGTGGAATTCCGGCGGCATTCAGTATGCTCCGCCGATCCGCTGAGCTCGCGATCAAGACTTAGAGCGTTTTCCAGCGAAGTGGATACCGGTTCGCATCAAGAAAACGCGTCAAATCAAGAATCCGGAGCCGAGTACCGATTCAATCGGAACGGAGCTCTGAGCTTCGGCATGCACGCTTTGGGCGCGTTTCGCCTATTCCGCAGCGCTGCGCAACTCGGTTTTTTCGGCGCGCACCGCGCAGAACTTGAACTCCGGAATTTTGCCGAACGGATCGAGCGCCGGGTTGGTCAGGAGGTTCGCGGCCGCCTCGGCGTAGCAGAACGGCATGAACACCATATTTTCAGGCACGTCGCGGTCGGAGCGCACCTTGACCTCGACCGCGCCGCGGCGGGTTTCCAGCTTGATGAAATCGCCGGGCCATACGCTCAGCCGCCGCATGTCCTTTGGCGACATGAACGCGACCGCCTCCGGTTCGATCTGGTCGAGCACGGATGAGCGACGCGTCATCGAACCGGTGTGCCAGTGTTCGAGCACGCGGCCGGTCGACAGCACCATGGGATATTCGGTGTCGGGCACTTCGTCGGGTGCGATCACATGCGCCGGCACGATCTTGCCGCGGCCGCTCGCGGTCGGGAAACCTGTGGTGAAGATGATTTCGTTGCCGGGCTGGTTCGGGTCGTCGACCGGATAGGTCACAGCCCCATCGCGCACCAGCCGCTCCCAGGTGATGTTGTTGAGCGACGGCATCAATTGCGTCATCTCGGTGAACACGTCCGCCGGGCCGTCGTAGTTCCAGGGCAGGCCCATGCGCTTGCCGATCTCCTGGATGATCCAGAGATCCTGCCGCGCGTCGCCGGGCGGCTTGATGACTTCGCGCGCCAACTGAATGCGGCGATCGGTGTTGGTGAACGATCCGGACTTTTCCGCGAAAGCCGACGCCGGCAGGATCACGTCGGCATGGAACGCGGTTTCGGTGACGAACAGGTCCTGCACCACCAGATGATCGAGCTTTGCCAATGCCTCGCGGGCATGCTGCAGATCGGGGTCCGACATCGCCGGGTTTTCGCCCTCGATGTACATGCCGGTTATCTCGCCGGCATGGATCGCATTCATGATCTCGACCACGGTCAGGCCGCGGACCGGATCGATTTCCTGACCCCAGAGTTTCTCGAATGGGTCACGCAAGTCGGTGCGGCCGACCGGCTGGTAGTCGGGCAGGAACATCGGGATCAGGCCGGCGTCGGAAGCGCCCTGCACGTTGTTCTGGCCGCGCAGCGGATGCAGCCCGGTGCCGGGACGGCCGATCTGGCCGGTCGTCAGCGCCAGCGCGATCAGGCAGCGCGCATTATCGGTGCCGTGGATGTGCTGGCTGATGCCCATGCCCCAGAAGATCAGCGAGGCGCGCGAGCGCGCGTACATCCGCGCTACTTCCTTCAAGGTCTCCGCCGGGATGCCGCAGATCGCTTCCATCTTCTCCGGCGGGAATTCCTTGATGCGTTCCTTGAGGTCATCAAATCCTTCGGTATAGCCCGCGATATATTGCTGGTCGGTCAGGCCTTCGGTGATGATGGTGTGGAGCATCGCGTTCAGCATCGCGACATCACTGCCGGGCTTGAACTGTAAATGCTGGACGGCATGACGCGACAGCGACTGCCGCCGCGGATCCATCACGATCAGCTTGGCGCCGCGCTTGGCCGCGTTCTTGATGTAGGTCGCTGCCACCGGGTGGTTCACCGTCGGATTGGCGCCGATCACGATGATGACTTCGGCATCCATCGCGGCGGCAAACGGCGCCGACACCGCGCCGGAGTTGAGGCCTTCCATCAGCGCTGCCACCGACGAGGCGTGGCACAGCCGCGTGCAGTGATCGACATTGTTGGAACCGAAGCCGGTGCGCACCAGCTTCTGGAACAGATAGGCCTCTTCGTTCGAGCCCTTGGCGGAGCCGAAGCCGGCCAGCGCCTTGACGCCCTTCTCGTCGCGGATCCTGACGAGGCCCCTGGCGGCGATATCCAGCGCCTCTTCCCAGGACGCCTCGCGGAAATGCGTGAACGGATTGGCCGGGTCGACCTGGTCGTTGGAATCCTTCTTCGCATTCGCCAGCCGCACCAGCGGCTTTGTCAGGCGATGCGGGTGGTGGATGTAGTCGAATCCAAAACGCCCCTTGACGCAGAGCCGGTTGTGGTTGGCCGGGCCATCGCGGCCTTCGGCGTAGATCACCTTCTCGTCCTTGACCTGATAGGTGACCTGGCAGCCGACGCCGCAGAACGGGCACAGCGAGTCGACCTTCTTGTCGGCATAGGTGACGCGGGTCTGGTTCTCATCCAGCATCACCGACGGCATCAGGGCGCCGGTCGGGCAGGCCTGCACGCATTCGCCGCAAGCCACGCAGGTCGATTCCCCCATCGGATCGTCGAAGTCGAACACGATCTTCGACCCGTGACTGCGGTAAGCCATGCCGATGACGTCATTGACCTGCACTTCGCGGCAGGCGCGCACGCACAGGCCGCACTGGATGCAGGCGTCGAGATTGACGCTCATCGCGGGATGACTGACGTCGCTGGCCCAACGCTCCGCCGCCGGGAAGCGGCTTTCGGTAACCTCGACCTTCTCGGCCCAGTGCCAGAACTTCGAATCCGGATCGTGCGAGGTCTCGCGCGCCGGCTGATCGGCCACCAGGAGTTCCATCACCATCTTTTGCGCCGCGACCGCGCGCGCGCTTTCGGACTTCACTTTCATGCCGACGGTCGGCGTGCGCTTGCAGGAGGCCGCCAGCACGCGCTCGCCTTCGATCTCCACCATGCAGGCGCGGCAATTGCCGTCGGGCCGATAGTCGGGCGCGGGCGAATAGCACAGATGCGGGATTTCCTGGCCCTGGCGCTTTGCCACCTGCCAGATGGTCTCGCCGGCGTTGGCCTCGACCTGCTTGCCGTCGAGTTCGAAGGGGATCTTGGTCATTCCGCGGCCTCTTTCGGCACGAATTCTTCCGGAAAATATTTAATCACTGACGTCAGCGGATTCGAGGCCGCCTGCCCGAGCCCGCAGATCGACGCATCGCGCATGGCCTGGCTCAACTGATCGAGCAGTTCGCGGTTCCAGACCGGGCGTTCCATCAGGATCGCCGCCTTCTGGGTGCCGACCCGGCACGGCGTGCACTGGCCGCAGCTCTCATCCTCGAAGAAGCGCATCAGGTTCAGCGCCGCCCCCCGCACACTGTCCCGTTCGGACATGATCACGACCGCGGCCGAACCGATGAAGCAGCCGTATTTTTCCAGCGTGCCGAAATCGAGCGGGATATTATCCATCGCGGCCGGCAAGATGCCCCCCGACGCGCCGCCCGGCAGATAGGCGTGGAACACATGTCCGTCGGCCATGCCGCCGCAGAACTCGTCGATCAGCTCGCGCACGGTGACACCTGATGGAGCCAGCTTCATGCCGGGATTTTTGACGCGGCCCGACACCGAATAGCTGCGCAGGCCGTGACGGTCGTTGCGGCCATGGCCCTTCCACCAGTCGGCGCCCTTCTCGACGATATCGCGCACCCACCACAGGGTTTCGATATTGTTGATCAGCGTCGGCAGGCCGAACAGCCCGACCTGGAACGGATAAGGCGGCTTGTGGCGGGGCAAACCGCGCTTGCCCTCGATGCTTTCAAGCAGCGAGGATTCCTCGCCGCAGATATAGGCGCCGGCGCCGCGGCGCATGTGCAGCACCGGTCCGCCCGGCGGCAATTTGGCGATCTCGCGTTCGAGGATTTCGCGCGAGGCCGGATATTCGTCGCGCAGATAGATGTAGACGTCTGACGCCTCGACCACATGCGCGCCGATCAGCATGCCCTCGAGAAAGCGATGCGGGTCGGTTTCGAGGTAAAAGCGATCCTTGAACGTGCCGGGCTCGCCCTCGTCGCCATTGATCGCCATCAGCCGCGGCCCGGGCTCGCCGAGCACCGCGCGCCACTTACGCCCGGTCGGGAAGCCCGCGCCGCCGAGGCCGCGCAGCGACGCGTCGTCGAGCGACTTCAGCAGGTCTTCCCGTGAAAGCTGGCCGGAGCGCAGGCGCGTGAGCAGCGCGTAACCGCCGTCAGCGATATAGGCATCGTAGTCGATATATCCGGGCAGATGCGCGTGAGTCTCGCCGGCCTTCGCCGCGGCCAGCACGTTCGAGACAGTGGCGTGGTCGACAAAGTGATGACCGACCTCGGCGGCAGGCGCGGTGTCGCAGCGACCGACGCAAGGCGCGCGCACCACGCGGATGCCGGGGCCGGCCTGGTCCTGCAATTCATGCAGCAGTTTTTCCGCACCCAGCATCGCGCAGGTCAGTGAATCGCAGACGCGGATGGTGAGCGGCGCGATGTCCGGTTCGCCCTCCTTCACGATGTCGAAATGCGCGTAAAAAGTCGCGGTCTCGAACACTTCGGCGAACGACAGCTTCATTTCGTCGGCGAGGGCTGCGAGATGCGCCGCGGAAATCTGATGATATGTGTCCTGGATCAGGTGCAGATGTTCGATCAGGAGATCGCGCTGGCGCGACCGGTCGCCGAGCAGCAGCTCAATCTCATGGGCCGCGGTCGGGTCGACCTGGCGGCCCTTGGGCGTCGCCTTGGCCCGCTTCCGCCCGGCGCCGGGGTGCTCGAACGAGCGGACTTTCTGCACGTCATGAACCATGGAAAACGTCTCGTTCCTGCCTGTCAGCTTTAACGACCATAATCCGTGGCATGCCAGATGCCAAGAGAATTATCGCGTTGTGATAAGCATTTAAGCGGCACAGCCATACCGCTCCGGCCTAATGCGAAGCTTCGCGTTGGAGCAGCCGTTGCCGCTTAGCGAATGAGAACTGGAATCGATCCAAAGATCAATAAAGCCGTCTCATGCTGCGATAGGGAACGCGTATCGATCTGGATTTGCGATCACTCGATACGGATTCAAAATGAACCGTCTCGCGTTCCACTGCCGTCGGATTTTTCTATCAAGAACACGACATGGCTCGCGCTGCGGTCGGTGATCTCGACCTTGTCCCCGGTTTCGCGGATCAGGTTCGGGATATCGATCACCGACAGCGGATCCGTGCAATGCACCTCAAGCCGCTCGCCGGGCTTGACCGATTTCAGCGCCTTGCGCGTCTTCAACGCCGGCAGCGGACATTTGAGGCCGGTGAGATCGAGCTTTGTCGTGGTCATGCGGGGAACATGGCGAAGCGGATGGGCATCGTCAATCCGCGCGACGAGCGGTCATCAGACCAGGCTCGCATAGGACAGGAACCCGACCATCTGGCCGGGTGCGACGAGGGTCGTTTCCTCGCCGAGTTCGACCAGCCCGTCGGTATCGACCAGCGACGACAACAGCCCCGCTCCCTCACGCGGAAATTTGACCGCCTCGAGCATGCCGTCCTCGGCCTTGCGCAAGGTGACGCGGACATACTCGCGGCGGGCGATCTTCTTCTTGTAGGCGAAGCCGGCGCGTACCGGCATCGGCACCAGTCGCTGTGGCTGCGCGCCCGACAACGCCAAAATGGTCGGCCGCACCACGTGAGCAAACGTGACAAAGCTCGCCACCGGATTTCCCGGCAAGCCGATGAACGGCGTGCCGGCAATGATCCCCATTGCGACGGGGCGTCCCGGCTTGATGGCCATCCGCCACAGCACCAGCGAGCCAACGCTTTCGACACTGGCCTTGACGTGGTCCTCTTCGCCGGTCGACACGCCGCCGGTGGTCAGGATCAGGTCATGGGCGCCGGCCACCTTCTGCAACGCGGTTGCGAGCGAAGCGCGTTCGTCCCTGAGAATGCCGAGATCGCTGACCTCACAGCCGAGCCGAGCCAACATCGCCATCAGCATGAAACGGTTGCTGTCGAACAATTGCGCCGCCGCGCGATGCTCACCCGGCGAGACCAGCTCGTTGCCGGTGGAAAACACCGCGACGCGGATGCGTCTGACGACGCCAAGTTGCGTCAGGCCGAACGCTGCCGCCAGTGCGACATCCTGCGGCCGCAGCCTCGAGCCGGCCTTCAGCGCCGCGTGATCCAACGGAATATCCTCGCCCGCGGGCCGCACATTGGCGCCGGGCTTCAGCCCGGCCGGCAGCACCACCTTGCCGTCTTCGAGGCGGACGTCTTCCTGCATGAACACGGTATCGGCGCCGTCGGGCATCGGCGCGCCGGTGAAGATGCGCACCGCCTCGCCCGGCTTGATCGGCGCGGTCGCGGAAGCACCGGCCTGAACGCGGCCAGTCACGGCAAAGGCCTGTTCCTTGTCTCTGGGCAAATCGCGGCTCGATACCGCATAACCGTCGACGGCGGAATTGGTGAAAGGCGGCAGCGGCAGCGGCGCTGCGACATCTCTTGCGAGAACGCGCCCGTCGGCATGGGCGAGCACGACGGTCTCGACCTCGCGCACCGCCGTGACCCCGGCTGCGATGATGCCGACGGCCTCATCGACCGACATCATCGGACCACCGAAGGCAAAGCAATCGTCGGACAATTGCGCCATCGCTGGTCAGCTCTCCGCTTCGCTCTTTGCCAGCACTTCCTCGACCGAAATCGCCGAGCGCAGCATCATCGCGGCGACAGCCTCGATATCATCGAGATGGGCCGTCGGCAGCCGGGTTTCAACCGCGGTATCCGTGGCGATGCCGACCACATCGGGATCGTCGGGAAACAGGAACGGCTTGCCATTGGCGGCACGATAAACCTCGATCTTGCGCAGCGACTCGCGCTTGAAGCCTTCGACGACGACCAGATCGACCCGCGACATTTTGGCCAGCAGTTCCGGCAGCCGCGGCTCCTCGGCGCCGCGCAATTCATGCATCAGGGCCCAGCGCTGGGACGAAGACACCAGCACCTCGGTGGCGCCGGACTGGCGGTGCCGCCAGGAATCCTTGCCGGGAATGTCGACATCGAAGGCGTGATGGGCGTGCTTGATCACGGAGACGCGCAGGCCCTCCTTGAGCAGATGCGGGATCACCCGCGTCAGCAAGGTGGTCTTGCCGGCGCCGCTCCACCCCGCGAGGCCTATTACTTTCATCGCATTCTCCGGAACCCACTTAGGTCGTCATGCCCGGGCTTGACCCGGGCATCCACGTC
>JBOHIT010000023.1:0-13500 GCA_050726155.1 Bradyrhizobium sp. | reverse complement strand
ACAGAACGAGCCGCGACGAAGACTCACTTCTCCCGGAACGAGCGCATCAGCTGATCGCTCAAGGGCTTCATCAGATACGAGAACATGGTGCGGTCGCCGGTCTGCACGAAGGCTTCCACCGGCATGCCCGGGATCAGCTTGTTCTCGGCGCCCAGGCGCTTGACCTCTTCGGGCGGCATCGAGACGCGGATCGTATAATAGCTCTGTCCGCTGCGCTGGTCGGTAGTGACGTCGGCCGACACCCGCGTCACCTTGCCGTTCAGTTCCGGCGTGGTGCGCTGGTTGAAGGCCGACAGCCGCAGCAAGGTCTTCTGGCCGATCTGCAGCTTGTCGATGTCCTGCGGATTGACCTTGGCCTCGACCGAGAGATCGTCGGCCTGCGGCACGATCATCATGATGGCGTCGCCGGCGGTGATGACGCCGCCGACGGTATGAACCGTCGACTGCAGCACCATGCCCGCCTGCGGAGCGCGGATGTCGATGCGGCGCAGTTGATCTTCCGCGGTGACCTTGCGTTCGACGAATTCACCGATCTTGTCGTTGGTCTCGCGCAAATCCTTCGAAACCTCGCTGACCATGTCCTTGTCGATCTGGATGATCTGCAGTTCGGTTTCGGTGATCTTGCCCTTGGCCTGCGCGCGCGAGGCGATGTATTGCGCGCGCTCGCCCGACAGGCGGGCGGAGTCGCGCTCCAGCGTGGTCAGGCGCGAGATCTGGATCAGGCGCTGCTCATAGAGCTGGCGGACGCCGACCAATTCAGTTGCGACCAGGGCGATTTCCTTGTCCTTGGCGTTTTCCTGCGCCGAGAGGCCCTGGATTTCCTCATTGAGCTGCATGACCCGCTCGCGCAGCTGGGATTTCTGCCCGGCTCGTCCGAAAACGCGAACCTCGAACAATTTGGTTTCGCTGGCCATCACGTCGCGGACATCGGGATCGTCGGCACGATCGGTGAGCGCCGCCGGGAACTTGATCGCCTCGGCACCGCGCTGTTCGGCTTCCAGGCGAGCGCCGCGCGCCAATAGTCCGTTGAGGGTCTTGACCACGATCGCAAGGCTCGCCTTGACCACGGTCTCGTCGAGACGGACGACGATATCGCCGGCCTTGACGGTGTCGCCGTCGCGTACCCTGACCTCGCCGACCACGCCGCCGGTCGGGTGCTGCACTTTCTTGACGTTGGAATCGACCACTACCTGTCCCGGCGCGATCAGCGCACCCGAAATCGGCACCGTCGAGGCCCAGCCGCCAAACCCGCCCGCCAGCACCAGCATCAGCGTCAGGCCGACGATCATATGCGTCCGGATCGAGCGGCGGGCGCCTTTCAATTCCTGGCTCATGATTTGGCGCCTCCGGGGGCAACGATCTTGATCGGCGCGGGCGCCTGCGGCGCGACGCGCTGCAGCACCTGGCCGAGCACTTGTTCCTTCGGTCCGAACGCCTGCATGCGACCGTCCTTCAGCACCAATAACTGGTCGACCGCCTCGATGCCGATCGGCCGGTGCGCCACCACCACCACGACGGCGCCGCGCTCGCGCGCACTGCGAACCGCGCGGGTCAGCGCCTCGTCGCCCTCGGTATCGAGATTGGAGTTCGGCTCATCGAGCACGATCAGGAAGGGATCGCCGAACAGCGCCCGCGCCAACCCAACGCGCTGCGCCTGCCCTGCCGAGAGGGCGGCACCCTGCTCCCCGATTGGGGTGTCGTAACCTTCGCGCATCTTGATGATCATCTCATGCACGCCGGCTTCCTTGGCCGCGGCGATGATCGCGTCCGATTTGGCGTCGGGATCGAACCTCGAAATGTTCTGGGCGATCGAGCCCGCAAACAATTCGACATCCTGCGGCAGATAGCCGACGTTGCGGCCGAGCGCATCGGACGACCATTGATCGAGGGCTGCGCCGTCGAGCCGCACCTTGCCGCGGACCGGCGTCCAGACACCGACCAAGGCGCGGATCAGCGACGACTTGCCCGAACCGCTCGGTCCGATCACGCCGACGCCGGTGCCGGCCTCGACCGCGAAGGTGACGTCCTGAACGATGACCCGCTGATCGCCGGGCGGCACGATAGTGACACCCTCGACCGACAGGCGCTTCGACGCGCTCTGCAGCACGGTCTGGGTGTTCTGTGCCGGGATCTGTTCGAGCAGCTTGTTGAGGCGATGCCAGCTCTGGCGCGCGGCGACGAAACCTTTCCAGTGCGCGATCGCAAGATCGACCGGCGCCAGCGCCCGCGCGCTCAGGATCGAGCCGGCGATGATGATGCCGCCGGAGGCCTCCTGATGGATCACCAGATAGGCGCCGACCGCCAGCACCGCCGATTGCAGCATCATGCGCAGCACCTTGGCGATCGCACCCAAACCGCCCGCGACGTCGCTGGCGCGCTGATTGCCGGCCAGATAGGTCTCATTGGCTTCGGACCAGCGCCTGGTCAGCCGTCCGGCCATGCCCATCGCGATCAGCACCTCGGCATTGCGCCGGCTGGTCGCCGCCAGATCGTTGCGGCGCGCCGCCAGCGTCATCGCATCCTTGGCCGGCTGGCGCGACATGATCTCGGTGATCACGGTCAGAATCACCAGGATGATGGCGCCGACCAGCGCGGTAAGGCCGAGCAGCCAGTGGAATGCGAAACAAATAGCGAGGTAGAACGGCAACCAGGGCAGATCGAAGAATGCGCCCGGCCCCTGGCTGCCCAGGAAGGAGCGCACGTTATCGAGGTCGCGCAGCGGCTGCAGGCCTTCATTGCGGGCACCGACCACCAGCGGCAGGCGCACGATGGTTTCAAACACGCGGGCATTGATGGCTTCATCGAGCGAGGTGCCGATACGGCCGAGAATCCGTCCGCGGATCAGGTCGAGGCCGCCCTGGGCGACGTATAATCCGCCGGCGAGAACGACCAGGCCGATCAGGGTCGGCACGCTCCGGCTGGGAATGACGCGGTCATAGATCTCCAGCATGAAGATCGAGCCGGTCAGGTACAGCAAATTGATCATGCAACTCATGACGCCGACGCCGATGAACGCGTTGCGACAGGCGCGCAGCGCTACGCCGAGTTCGGACCGCCGGACACCGGGAGCAGCTGCCATTTATTCGCTTCTCTTCAAAAGGATTACGTGACGTGAGGCTATACGTCGGTTTTACCGACGTTTGTGACCACCGTCTATTTAAGTCACGTTAATCCTAGTCCAGTTCATCCCGCGCGGCAGGATATCTGGCCGGAATACCCGGGAAATGAGCCGATAGCGGACTTAAGTCGGCACCGGCGCGGCTTTTGCCGGCTCAGCCTTTGGAAAAGGCACCAGAACAACGGACATCGAGACCCGGCCGATCTCGCCGTGGAGATCGAGCAACACCCCGCTCCCGGTTCCGAGACCGCCCGCCGGCCGCCATCTGGTCTGGGCTCGAACCCCAACCCACGCGCCTTGAGGCCTTCTAAAAAGCTGGACGGTCAAATTCGGGTTGGGATCCGCGACCACATTCTGGAACGGACGCGCGATGCCGTGGGTCCAGTCTGCCGGACCCAGCACCGACGACAACGGCCCGGCGCCCTCGATGATGGCGTGGTTGAGCCGAAACCAGGCAACGTCAGCGCCGGTGCGGGCTTCCATGGCGTCCATGAACCAGGGCCGGCCGTGGGCGGCCTTGACGACGCGCGGCGGAAACTGCGCCGGGTCGGCGGTTGCACCGGGTACCTCGGCAAAACCCGGGATCTCGACCGCGCGCTCGCGCGACAACGTCACCCGCACGGTGGCGCAGGGCTGCGCTTCGCCGGCGGCCCACAGCGTGTTGTCGACCACGCTGACGCGGCCGCCTTCGGTCAGCACCGCGAGGGCGGTGTGCAATTCCGCCATCGGCGTTGGCCGCAGGAACCAGGCCGAGGCTGAAATCGCCGTGCCCCAGTTTCGCTGTTCCGCCAGCGCCTCGATCTCGGCCGTCAGCAGGCTTGCGACCGCCCCGCCCTGCAGGCCTGCGAAGGGTCCGGCGGCCAGTGCGGAGGGGTGCCAGTGATGGGGGGCGTTTGAGGGGTCGAAGATCGCCAAGGCCGAACCTCCAGAGGTGAATGATATTGAGTGTTGCCGGAATCTGGATGACGATACTTCCCATAACAAAAGGGATTTTGTCACCTCAGATGAATGAAATTCACCCATTGAGCCGGCCGGCGATCCCGCCTTTGACGGCGTTGCTCGCCTTCGAGCGCGCCGCCACCCAATTGAGCTTCCGCCGCGCCGCACGCGACCTCGCACTCAGCCCCTCCGCGATCAGCCATCAGATTCGCGGGCTGGAAGAGCAGTTCGGCATCAAGCTGTTCGTTCGCGGCGCGCGCTCGGTGCGCCTGACCGCGGACGGCGAACGCTATCTTGCAAAAGTGTCTACGGCGCTGGCGACATTGCAGGAGGCCGGCCGCGACATGCTGCGGCAGCGGCGCGACGGCGGCAGCGAACTCTGGATCAGCTCGCTGCCGTTTTTCACGACCACCGTGCTGCTTCCGGCCTTGCCGGATTTCAAGCAGCGCCATCCGGGCCTGACGCTGCGGATCGAGGCCACCCATCAATATGCCGATTTCAACGCTTCACGCGTCGACGTCGCGATCCGCTACGGCCGCGAACAATCAACCGGCCTGAAATTCGAGCCGCTGGTCGCCATCAGCGGATTGCCGGTGTGTGCGCCTGCGCTGATCAGGCGCGGCTTGCGCAAACCCGAAGACCTCGCCGGTCAGGTCCTGATCCACCTGACCACGCAGCCGCGCAGCTGGCCGGCATGGCTCAAGGAGGCCGGCATTCCGGAGTTGACGCCGCGCGGCCACCTCTGGCTCGACAGTGTGCCGGCGATGCTGGAAGCCGCCGAACACGGGCTCGGCGTCACGCTGGCGATGGCGCCGCTGATCAAGGCGCGACCTGGATTCGGCAAGAAGCTGATGGCACCGTTCGCAATGCCGGTCAGCCGCATGGAGACGATCTACCTGGTGTCGCGCACCGAACAGGCGCGCGACCGGCGCATTGCCGCGGTCAGGCGATGGATCATGGAGGCGGTTGAGCGTGCCAAAGGGTGAGCCGCAACGCTACCTGCGGCCGCGGACGAATCCGACCACCAGCAGCAGGATGATGGCGCCGATCATGGCATTGATGATCTCCCTGATCACGCCGGTGCCGATGTGAATGCCTAGTTGGGGCAATAGAAGATTAGCAACCAGTGCGCCGGCGATGCCGACGAGGATGTCGCCGATCAGGCCAAAACCGGTGCCGCGCACGATCTTGCCCGCCAACCAGCCGGCCACGAGCCCGATGAACAGGATGACGAAAATACCCTGGTTGGATATGTGCACCTGAAAATCCCCCGGTTCGCGGACGCCTCCTGACGCCGCGGTTTTAGCCTACCGATAATTCCGCGATGTGACGACTTGAATCTCTCCGCCACCCCGCGGGCGGTGAAACTTTCGATCGTAATCCGCGTTATACGGCCATGACGCAACCTGATATTTGGTATGTAAGTTTTGGGCCGGACCGGAACGACGAGAATGCGACGAGCATGGTCCGTTCGACCCGCAAATTTAAATCGGAAGTCGACGCCAAGCTGTTCGCGATGCAGATTCTGGCAAAGGGCTGGCGCGCGTGCGCCGGCACACTCAATCCGCATCAGCCCAAGCAGATCGTAGGTCCCGCCCAGATCGAACAATGGGCGGACCCGGAGCTTGGTGGATAGCGCTGGAGATGGATCAGGTCGCGGCGGCCGCCTCGGCGGGCTCGGCCAGAACGCAACGCGCCACGCGGTCCGGCGAAACCTGCACATTGGGCGGCATTTGCTCGCTGCAGCGCGGCTGCGCGACGCTGCAGCGCGGCGCGAACGAACAGCTCACCGGCGCCTTGTCGAGCGACGGCGGCGTGCCGGGAATGGTCTCCAGCCGCTGGCCGCGCTTGGCGCCATGGGTGGTCGACGCCAACAGGCCGCGGGCATAGGGATGCACCGGCGCCCGCACGATGTCGCGCAGCGTGCCCTGCTCGACGATCTGGCCGGCATACATGACGGCGACGCGGTCGCAGATTTCGATGGCGACACCGATGTCATGGGTCACGAAGATCACCGACATGCCGAACTCGCGCTGCAATTCGCGGAGCAGCAACAGGATCTGGATCTGCACGGTGGCATCCAGCGCCGTGGTCGGCTCGTCGGCCAACAGGATTTTCGGCTTGCAGGCCAGCGCCAGCGCGATCATCGCGCGCTGCCGCATGCCGCCGCTCATTTCGTGCGGATAGGCCGCGAGGCGGCGCTTGGCGGAGGGAATCCGCACCACCTCCAGCATTTCCAGCGCCCGCGCAGTGGCTTCCTTCTCGCTCTTGCCTTCATGGCGCATCACGGATTCGGAAATCTGGCGGCCGATCGTGTAGACCGGATCGAGCGCCAGCGCCGGCTCCTGGAAGATCATCGACACCGTCTGGCCGCGAAATGCCGACAATTCGTCATCGTTCAGCGCCAGCACGTCGCGGCCCAGCACGTTCACGCTACCCGAGATCTGCGTCCGCTTCTTCGGCAACAGCCGCATCAGCGCGCGCAAGGTCACGCTCTTGCCCGAACCGGATTCGCCGAGCAGGCCGAGCACCTCGCCCTCGCCGAGCGAGAGCGAGATGTCGTTGACGGCGTGCACGGTGCGCTCGCCGGTGAAGCGGATGCTGAGATCGCGGATTTCGACGAGATTGGTCATGCCGGTTTGGGTACTCGCTGGTGGTAGTCGGTTGCGCGCTGGAACGCCGCGCCGATCCGCAGCAGCATCGCCTCGTCGAACGAGCGGCCGATCAATTGCAGGCCGACCGGCAAACCGTTCTTGGTGAATCCAGAAGGAATCGAAAGCGACGGCAGGCCGAGATAGTTGACCGGACGGGTGAACTTGGTGATGCGCTGGATCACGGCTTCGGCGTCGAGGCTGTTGCCGACATCGCTCTCGGCAATGGTCGCCGCCGGCATCGGCGCCACCGGCGCGAGTACGGCATCGGTGCCGGTGACCGCCGCAAGATACGCCGCCAGCGCCGGTCCACGCCAGCGCATCGCTTCGAGGTAGGACACCGCGGGAATAGCGAGGCCATTCTGCAGCCGCATCAGGACCTGCGCGCCGTAACCCTGCGGACGCTCGATCATCCAGCGCTTGTGGAACGCGGCGGCTTCGGTCGCGAGCACCAATTGGCAGGCCGCGGTGAGCTGGCGCTGGTCGGGCAATTCGACCGACACGATTTCGGCGCCCTCTTTCTTCAAAGTCGCGATGGTCTCATCGAGCACCCGCGCGACTTCGGCATCGAGATCGTCGACGTAGAACGCGGTCGGCACGCCGATCTTGAGGCCCTTGAGCGAACCTTTGGTGGCGGCCATGTAATCCGGCACCGGCAGCGTCGATGCGGTCAGGTCATCGGGGTCGGCGCCCGCCATCAGACCGAGCAGCAGTGCGCAATCTTCCACGCTCTGCGCCAGCGGCCCGACCGTATCGAGCGATTGCGACAGCGGCATCGCGCCAGCGCGGCTGACGCGGCCGACCGTGGTCTTCAACCCGGTGACGCCGCAGAAATGCGCGGGCATCCGGATCGAGCCGCCGGTATCCGAGCCCAGCGCCGCAAAGGTCAGCCGTGCGGCGACCGCCGAGCCCGAGCCGGACGACGAACCGCCGGTGATGTGATCGACATTCCAGGGATTGCGCACCGCGCCGTAATGCGGGTTGTGGCCGGTCGGACCATAGGCGAATTCCACCATCTGCAGCGAGCCGAGCCTGACCGTGCCGGCATCCTTCAGCCGTTGCAGCGCGGTCGAGGTCGTGGTCGCGACGAAATCGCGGCGGATCTTCGAACCGCAGGTGACGACCTTGCCGGCGTCGTAATACATGTCCTTGTGCGCCAGCGGCACGCCATGAAGCACGCCCCTGTTCTTGCCTTTGGCAAGATCGGCATCGGCGGCATCGGCTGCCGCCAACGCGGAATCAGCCTCGATCGCCATGAAGGCGTTGAGGCGCGGCTGCCATTGCGCGATGCGGTCGAGGCAGGATTTTGTCACTTCGCGCGATGAAACTTCCTTGGCGGCGATCGCCTTGGCGACCGACACCAGCGACATCAGGGCGGGTTCGGTGCTCATTTCGACACCTTCAAGTTCTGCACCAGAAGAAAGCTCGCGGGCTCCAGGTCGAACGGCAGGGTGCCGGCGACCGGCGCAAAGCCTTCGAATGCCGGTCCGATGGAATTGGCGATCCGCGCGGCGATTTCGGCATCCGCGGGTACGCCCGCGACATCGGTCATCGCCTTGACCTCTTTGGGACTGGGTCTTGTCATTTTGCCTTCTCCCTTATTTGTTTTCTTTGTTCGCTAGCTGGGCCGGTGCGCGGCTGTGCCCTGAACCCGGGATGGCCATATAGCAGGCCGCCTGATGGCCCATTGTATCGAGGTCGCTGAGTTTTGGTGTCGCATTTGCGCAGAGCGGCTCCGCATATGGACAACGGGTATGAAACCGGCAGCCGGGCGGCGGATCAATCGGATTGGGCGGATCGCCCGAGATCGGCGGCGTCTGGGTGCGGTTGTCAGGATCGGCCGACGGCATCGCCGCCAGCAGCGCCTTTGTATAGGGATGCGCCGGCGCATCCCAGACCTTGTCGACCGGGCCGAGTTCGACGACCTCGCCGAGATACATCACCAGCACGCGATCACTGATATAGCGCACCACGTTGAGATCGTGGCTGATGAAGAGGTATGTGAGGCCGAATTCGCGCTTGAGATCGGCGAGCAGATTGAGCACCTGGGCTTCGACCGACTTGTCCAGCGCCGACACCGCCTCGTCGAGGATGACGAGCCGCGGCGACAGCGCCAGTGCGCGCGCGATGTTGACGCGCTGGCGCTGGCCGCCGGAAATCTCGTGCGGGTAGCGGTTGGCGAAGATCTCCGGGCGCAGACCCACCTTGCCGAGCAGTTCGCGCGCCAGCGTGCGCGCGGCACCATCAGCCACGCCGTGCACCTTGGGGCCGAACGCAATCGAATCCTCGATGGTGAGGCGCGGGTTGAGCGAGGCGTAGCTGTCCTGAAACACCATCTGCATGCCGCGGCGCAGATCACGCAATGACAGCGCGCGGCCGACCTGCATGCCGTCATAGATGATATCGCCGGCATCCGATTTCATCAGATGCATCAGGAGCCGCGCGGTGGTCGACTTGCCGCAGCCGGATTCGCCGACAATCCCGACGGTTTCGCCCTTGGCGATGGAGAACGACACGTCGTCGACGGCGCGCACGGTCTTGCGCGCGCTGAACAGATCGCCGCGCACCGGGAAATGCTTGGTCAGGCCGTTGACCTGCAACAGCGGCTGCGCGGCGCCGCCGACATCCTCGATCTTGTCCAGAACCTCAACGGACGTGGTCTCGTTCATCGCGTCAGTTCCTGATGTCCATGGCGCTGCGCATGCCGTCACTGAGCAGGTTGAAGCAGATCGATACCGCAAAGATCATGGCGCCGGGCAAGGCCGCGACCCACGGATTGACATAGATCGCGGTGCGCAGCGTGTTGAGCATCAGCCCCCATTCCGGTTCCGGCGGCTTTGTTCCCAGGCCCAGGAAAGAAAGGCCGGCGGCGAGGATCATCGACACCGAGATCAATCCGGTGGCGTAGACGAAGATCGGGCCCAGCACGTTGCCGAGCATGTGCACGCGCATGATGGTGAACGGCCCGGCGCCGGACGCGCGTGCGGCCTCGACGAAATCCATGTTGCGGACGCCTGTCGTGACGCTCTCGGCGACGCGGGTGATCTGCGGCACGAACACGATTGTCAGCGAGACGATCGAGTTGACGATGCCGGCCCCGAGCGCGCCCGAAATGGCAATCGCCAGCAGCACCGAGGGAAAGGCGTAGAACACGTCGATCGTGCGCATGATCGCGGTGTTGAGCTTGCCGCCGACATAACCGGCGACCAGCCCCAGCGAGGTGCCGATCAGGAACGCGAGGATGACAGGCAGGATGCCGATGATCAGCGACAACCGGCCGCCATAGACCAGCCGCGCCAGCATGTCGCGGCCGAGTTCATCGGTGCCGAGCGGATAATTCGGCGTACCGATATGACGGAGCCGGCGGATCATCGAACCCTGATAGGGATCGGCAAGGCCGAGCCACGGCGCAAACAACGCAGACAGGAAGATCAGCGCCAGGATGAAGGCGCAGACCATGGCGACCTTGTCACGCCGGATGCGGCGGCCGACGGTGGCCCAATAACCGCGCGCCGCGGTGCCGGGCGCAGCTTGCAGAGCGGTATCTGTGATCGCGCTCATCGGTGCTAGCTCCGCTTGATGCGCGGATCGATCGACGCTTGCGCGATATCGACCAGGAGGTTGAGGGCCACGAAGAACAACGCCAGCACCAGGATCGTGCCCTGCAGCAGCGGCAAATCGCGCTGGAAGATCGCCGAATTGAGCAGCAAGCCCGAGCCCGGCCACGAGAACACGGTTTCGATCAGGATCGAGCCGCCGAGCATATAGCCGAGTTGCAGTCCCATCACGGCGAGCGCGGTCGGCGCCGCGTTCTTGATGACATGGCGGAACACGTCGGTCTCGCGCAAGCCCTTGGCGCGCAAAGCCTCGACGAAATCCTGGCTCAATATATCGCCGGTCAGAGCGCGCACCGTACGGGTGACGATGCCCATCGGGATCACCGACGTCGTGATCGCGGGCAGGATCAGATATTTCATGTGCTCCCAGTCCCAGCCCCACGAACCGGAGCCGCCGGGACCGGCGCCGACCGCGGGCAACCAGTTCAGCTGCACCGAGAAGATGATGACCAGCACCATGCCGAGCCAGTAATGCGGCACCGAGACGCCGGCGATCGCGATCGAGGTCGCGACCTTGTCGATCCAGGTGTCGCGGAAATAGCCGGCGACCAGGCCGAAGAACAATCCGAGCGTAAAGCCGATCGACGCGGCGGCAATCGCCAGCGTCACGGTGTTGCCGACCGCGCGCAGCACCTCGGTCAGCACCGGACGTCCGGTCGCGATCGAATTGCCGAGATCGCCATGCAGCGCGCGCCACATCCAGAGCCCGAACTGCACCGGCAGCGGGCGATCGAAACCATAGGCGGTACGCAATTGCGCGGCGAGCTCCTGGGATGCATCCGCCGGCAGCACCGCGACCAGGGGATCACCGGGCGTGATGTGCACCAAGAGGAAGCACACCAGCGCCACGCTGACGACGATCGGAATCACATAGACGATACGGCGGGCGATGTAGACGAGCACGAGGTTACCTTCTTCTTCCCTTCTCCCCTTGTGGGAGAAGGTGGCGTGGACAAAGTCCGCGCCGGATGAGGGGTCTGCATCCGCAGAGACAGACCCCTCACCCGTCTCGAATGAGCTTCGCTCATTCGATCAACCCTCCCCCACAAGGGGAGAGGGAAGCGAACGAGCGTTGGTGGTGTCCCTTACGGCGCCAGCGTCACCGGCGAGAAGTCGACGAACCAGCTCTTCGGCTGCACGAAGCCTTTTACCTTCGGGCTCATGGCGCGCGGCGAGACGTCGTGCGCGACATAGAGGAAGGCTGCATCGTCGACCGAGGCGGCGTGCAGTTCGGCAAGTGCGGCATCGCGCGCCGCGGGGTCGAAGGTCTGGCGCGCCTTGGTCACCAGTTCATCGAATTTGGGATTGTTGATGTAACCCCAATTGTTCGACACCGGCGGCGCCATCGACGACTGCAGGAAGCGCACCAGCGCGAAGAACGGATCCATCGCCGCATAGGTCACGTTGGTGGCGTTGGCGTTGTTGGCCGAAGCATCCTTGGCGCCGCGGCGCCAGTTCGTGAACAGCGTATTCCATTCGATCACGTCGAGCTGGACGTCGAAGTAGCATTCCGCCAGCGCCTGCTGCAGATATTCGTTCATCGGCAGCGGTTGCATCTGGCCGGAGCCGGACGCCGAAGTCTGGGTCTTGACCGTCAGTTTCTTGGACGGACCGTAGCCGGCCTCCTGCATCAGCTTCTGCGCCGCCTTCAGATCATATTTGATCTCGAAGGTAGGCTTGCCGCGCCAGGGATGGCCCACCTCGAAAGTACCCGTGGCCGGCACCATCAGGCCGGCAAGCAGACCCTCCTTGAGGCCCTCGCGATCGATGCAGAGATTGGCGGCCTTGCGAACACGGATGTCGTTCCAGGGCGAGCCTTCGATGCGCGAGAACTGCCACGGCCAGACATGCGGCGACTCATTTGCCTGCAAGGAGAAGCCGCGCTGCTTGATTTCCTTGACCGCATCGGGCGCCGGCGCCTCGACCCAGTCGACCTGACCGGAAAGCAGCGCCGCGGTGCGGGCATTGGCCTCCGGCATCGGCAACAGCACCATCTTGTCGATCTTGGGAACGCGCGCCTTGTCCCAATAGCCTTCGTTCTTGACCAGCTCGAGCCGCTCGCGGGGCGTGAACTTCGACATCTTCCAGGGGCCGGTGCCGGAAGCTTCGCGGGCGAACGCCGCCCAGGCGGCCTGCGATTTCGCCTTGGCATCCGCGCCTTCAGCGGCCTCGAACAGTTTTTGCCATTTCGAGGGGCTCGCCATGAACAAATTGGTGAGGTTGATCGGCAGGAAACTGTCGGGCTCCTTGGTGGTCAATTCCACCGTCATGTCGTCGATCTTCTTCGCGGAAGCCAGCGTCGGCATGCGCGAGGCGGTGACGCCGACCTGGCTGGCGTCGAATTGCGGCGCGTCCTGCTTCAGCACCTTTTCGACATTCCAGACCACGGCGTCGGCGGTGAAGGGCGAACCGTCATGGAAGGTGACGCCGGGACGCAGCTTGAAGGTCCACTTCTTCTTGTCGGCATCATCGACCTTCCATTCGGTCGAGAGCCCCGGGATCATCACGCTTGCCTTGTCGGCCGAGGAGAGGTCCCACATCGTCAGCGCGTCATACATGGTGAGGCCGGTGAAACGGTTGCCCTCAAACCCCTGGTCCGGCTGACCGAGCGTGCGCGGAATATCGGCGGCCGTCATGCCGATGCGGAGCACGGTTTCCGCAGTTGCGAGCTGCGGCAACCCGACCGCCAATGCCATCGCAAGTGCTACCGCCCCCGCCGCTTTCTTCGTTTTCTCGTTACGCATTTGCAGCAATCCCTTCTCTACTTCAGGTGACTAATTCTTATGCAAAGTTATGCAACGCCTGTGCCAAAAGAGATAGTTCTTCGCCAAATAGCCATGTGACATATGGTTTCTTCCGGCATCGCACGAAGAAAAGCCAGCGGTGCCTATTCTGGCATCAAGCTTGCTTGGTTGGCATTAGGTATTCAGCATACTGTCAACGGAGCTTAGTTCATGCGCAACCGCAATTCGATGCTACTCGTCGCCGCTATGGCGCTCGCCCTCGGCATCGGCCCGACCGCCCCTTCGGCAAGGGCGGAATCCGTGGTGCGCTACGGCATTTCGATGGCCGATATCCCGCTCACCACCGGCCAGCCCGACCGCGGCGCCGGCGCCTATCAGTTTTCCGCCTATACGATCTACGATCCGCTGGTGGCCTGGGAAATGGACGTCGC
>JBOHIT010000022.1:0-5054 GCA_050726155.1 Bradyrhizobium sp. | reverse complement strand
TAGTCGGTGCCGGCCAGCACCCAGCGCTTCACCTTCTCGTCCTTCATCAGATAGTCGACCGCCGGGATCGCCTGCTGGTTCGGCGCCGCACCGGTGTAGAACACGTTGCGCTCGCTCTCTTCACCCTCGTACTGCACGGGGTAGAACAGGATGTTGTTGAGCTCCTTGAACACCGGGAGCACGGATTTGCGCGACACCGAGGTCCAGCAGCCGAATACGACCGCGACCTTGTTCTTGGTGATCAGTTCGCGGGCCTTTTCCGCAAACAGCGGCCAGTTCGACGCCGGGTCGACCACGACCGCCTCGAGCTTCTTGCCGAGGACGCCGCCCTTCTTGTTCTGCTCGTCGATCAGAAAGAGGACCGTATCCTTCAGCGTGGTTTCGCTGATGGCCATGGTGCCGGAAAGTGAATGCAGCACGCCGACCTTGATGGTTTCCTGCGCTTTCGCATTGGTGAACGCAGCGAGGCCCAAAACCAGGCCAGCGGTCGCTGCCAGCCAATTGCGGCGGCTCAGCGTCGCTATATCGTGGGTAAGTTGTGTAAGCATGAAATGTCATCTCCCTGACGCAGGCGTGAAAACGCTGCGAACGGCCCCAACGGCCGCCTGCGTTAACGGAATCGCAAGAACCATGCCACGGTCTGAACACATGGTAAGCCTATAGAATCGCTTCGGAATCATCTGTCAGCGGAAGAAACGGCAAGAAAACTGCCTATTCTTTGAGCCTAAAAAATGTATTCTTTTGCGGCAAACGATCTATTTTTTAGGCATATTGAACCGTTTGTCTAATTTTACGGCATGAAATTTGGCGCTGCGGTGGCAACAGTAGTGCGCCAAGGCGCAGGAACGAGCGGATTTTCAGGCCTTTTCTTAACTGCGCCAAGCATATCCGGCGAATGCACCTTGAAAGCGCCGCGTTCGTGTTCCATATGAACGCCGTGACCTAGAGAATCATCAGGTCCTTGCGAGCCGCGTGTTCTGATCCCGTTTACGGTTTCTGGCTTGCCCCTTCAGCCTAGCAAAACCGACGCCCCAAACACGCGGGTGTCTCAGACACCCCCTCGCGCGTTCCTGGCTGTATCGGCCGGGCGCCTGCCTTTTAATGGAAAGAACCCCTCTTTTGACCTCCTTTCAGGATTTCGGCCTTGCCGATCCCATTTCGCGTGCCCTCAAGGAAGAGAATTACGTTACGCCCACGCCGATCCAGGCCCAGACCATTCCTCTCGCGTTGACCGGCCGTGACGTCGTCGGCATCGCCCAGACCGGCACCGGCAAGACTGCAGCCTTCGCGCTGCCGATCCTGCACCGCATTCTGGAGAACCGGATCAAGCCGCAGCCCAAGAACTGCCGCGTGCTGGTGCTGTCGCCGACCCGCGAATTGTCGGGACAGATCCTCGACAGCTTCAACGCCTATGGCCGCCACATCCGCCTGACCGCGACACTGGCGATCGGCGGCGTGCCGATGGGCCGCCAGATCCGCTCGCTCATGCCGGGCGTCGAAGTCCTGGTCGCCACCCCCGGCCGCCTGCTCGATCTCGTGCAGAGCAACGGCCTCAAGCTCGGCCAGGTCGAGTTCCTGGTGCTCGACGAAGCCGACCGCATGCTCGACATGGGCTTCATCAACGACATCCGCAAAATCGTCGGCAAGCTGCCGATCAAGCGCCAGACGCTGTTCTTCTCGGCCACCATGCCCAAGGACATCGCCGAACTCGCCGAAGCGATGCTGCGCGATCCCGCCCGTGTCGCGGTGACGCCGGCGGCAACCACCGTCGAGCGCATCACCCAGCGCATCATCCAGGTCGATTTCGCCGCCAAAGCGGGGATCCTGGCCCAACTCCTGAAGCAGGAGCCGGTCGACCGTGCGCTGATCTTCACCCGCACCAAGCATGGCGCCGACAAGGTGGTGAAGGGCCTCGCCAAGGTCGGTATCCGGGCCGACGCCATCCACGGCAACAAGTCGCAGAACAACCGCGAGCGGGCGCTGGCAGCTTTCCGCTCCGGCGAGATCCGCACCCTGGTCGCCACCGACATTGCCGCCCGCGGCATCGACGTCGACGGCATCAGCCATGTGTTCAATTTCGACCTGCCCAACGTGCCGGAAACCTACGTTCACCGCATCGGCCGCACCGCGCGCGCCGGCGCCGATGGCGTTGCGATCTCGCTGATCGCCGGCGCCGAGGAAATGGGCTATCTGCGCGACATCGAGAAGCTGATCCGCGTGGCGCTGCCCCGCGAAGACCGCCGCACGCCCGGCACCCGCGACGCCGCGCCGGCGCCGTCCCAGAACCGGGGCGCTCGCTCCGCGCCGCGCGGCCATTCCCATGGCAAGAGCCACGGTCATGGCGGCCGGCCGCACGAAGCGGCACCGGGCTCAAAAGGGCCTCGCCGTCCCCGCCGCGGAGGTGGTAGTAATGCCGCGCCGCAGCCGACCCGGCATGAGTCGCCGCGTCCGGCGCAGGGGGGCAACAGCGAGGGCATTCAAGGCGTCGCCTTCTTGCATCGCGAGAGCCGCCCGAATACCCAACCCAATCGTACCCATCGGCCGCAGCGTTAAGCCTCGATCGATCTGGAGACAAAGATGGCTAAAGAAGAGCTGATCCAGTTCGAAGGACTGGTGACCGAAATCCTCCCCGACGCGCGCTACCGCGTGCAGCTCGACGCCGGGCATGAGATTGTTGCCTACACCGCGGGCAAGATGAAGAAGAACCGGATCAAGACGCTGGCAGGCGATCGGGTCACGATCGAAATGTCGCCCTATGATCTGGAGAAGGGCCGGCTGATCTTCCGTCACAAGGATGAGCGTCCCTCGAGCGGTCCTCCGCGTAGCGGTCCGCCGCGCGGCGGCGGCCAGTTCCGCCGCCGGTAACAGGCCCGCCACAACCGCTTCGCCATCGTGCCCGACGGTCCATGTCGCGCGCGATGGCAGTCGGCTGGACCCGATCAAAAAATCGTGCACGTCAGGATTGTTTTGGACCCTCCGATCGAATAATATTGTCCATCGATTTTCGGCCGGACGACATTAGCTATCCACCGGTACAGCCGGTTTAGACGCTGACGACCCTTCCAAAAATTCGATCTCACCAGCCCATCGAGAGGTGGGCTACGACTTGTATATCTGAGAAGGGACTACCCCCGTGAGCATGGGAACCGTGAAGTGGTTTAACGCAACCAAGGGCTATGGCTTCATCCAGCCGGATGACGGCGGCAATGACGTGTTCGTGCACATCAGCGCGGTCGAACGTGCCGGTCTTGGTACGCTGCGTGAAGGCCAGAAGATCAGCTACGAAATCGTGGCCGATCGTCGCTCTGGCAAATCTTCGGCCGATAATCTGCGCGCCGCTGGATGAGCGATTTTTCAGGACGCCCGGCGCGCCCTTGAAAATTGCTTCGAAATAACGAAAGGCCGCACCCATGGTGCGGCCTTTTTCGTATCGCGAGAGTAACTCGCCTCGCTCGTCGACGCCTTTCGTTTTACGCGTTTTCTTGACGCGAACCGGCAACCGCTTCGCCCGAAAACGCTATGGGTTACGTCTTCGTGCAGACCGTGGTGTTGTACATCACGCACAACGACTGGCGCGGACGCGTGTAGGTGTAATCTTTCAGATCGATGCCGGCCTTCGCCATCACATAGCCGACCGCCGGCACATAGAGGTAACTGACCTCGCTGAAGATCAGATAGGTGTCCCCGACCTGCAGCGCCGTCGGAATCGTCACCGTGGTCCCGGCCCCGCGCGGCGCATCGCCCTTGCTCCACTGCACCCGGGCAACCTTGGTGGTGGCGTCGATATACAGCTCCGTGATCGTGGACTTGAGCGGCGTGGCCGAATACGGCGTCATGATGCCGGTCGAGGCGTTGCGGATGTTGGTCAGCTGGTTGTCGGTGACCGAGATGTTCTGCGACGTCAGGTCGGAAAGCGTTCGCGCCATCAGCGTCACCTTGCGGTCGATCGCGACGCCGGACGAGAACTCGACGGTACCGAAAAACAGCACCAGCATCAGAGGCACGACCATGGCGAATTCGATTGCCGCGATACCCTTGGTATCCCGGGACAGATCGAGCGCCGAGCGCCTTATGCGAAGCCAGATTTTACTCATCAGCCTACTGCCCCTAGAAAGGTTCGTTCTGGAACGCGGCGGTCGCGGTCAACAGCCGCTTGCTGCCGGCGAGATTCGTGATGTCATAGCCGAACTTGGTGACCAGGATCGGCCATTGATAGAATATCCGCACCACGACGATGTCGCCGGCGGTGCCGGGGCTGAAATTGTTCGGATTGGTGAAGTTCTTGCTGGCGTCGATCGGGTTGGCGACGTTGACACTGCTGAACGCGGAATAGCTCTGGACGTCGATGGAAATTCCGTTCACGCAATCGAACAACGCCACGACCTTGCTGCAGACCAGGGTCTTGAACTGCGCCTGGGTGTAGGCTGCGTTCTGCGCCTGACCGGTCATGATCATGCGCGCCGAATCCTGCGTCACGGTCTCAAGCACCTGGCTGGCGTAGAACATCAACGCCGTCTCGATGATCGCAAACAGCAGCGCAAAGAACATCGGCGCGACCAGCGCGAATTCGACGACGGCCGAGCCGCCGCGGTTGCGGCGAAAGCGGCGCAACAGACTGCTGACAGAGCGGATATGCGACGGCATCGAAGCGACCTCAGGCGGGAGGAACTGCCGCACTAATTAGCCGAAACAGATTGTTGAAGTGTTTCGCCGGATCGGAGCAGAGCGAACCGTTATGTTAAGCGGATGTTAACCATGTTATGAACGCGTCGCGTTGCTCGCCCGGTCGTTGCAAGCGCGCCGCTTGCAACGGGCAACCTTCGGTTCTTGCGTCAGTTCTTGCTGGCGGGAGCCGCCGCAGCCGCCGATCCGCTGGCCTGGCTGCTCAGCGAGCCGGCCTGATCGATCGTCAAGCTGAAATACTTGTCGCCGTCACCCAGCGTCACGCGCCGCTGGCAGACCGGCATGCAGCTATAGGATTCGCGGTCGACACCCTTGTAGACGGTGACGATCTGGTCGATCGGGCCTTCGACCTGAATCAGGCGGTCCACCAG
>JBOHIT010000021.1:0-6164 GCA_050726155.1 Bradyrhizobium sp. | reverse complement strand
CGTCCGCCGATGGAACTGGAATGGGAAGCCAGCCAGGGCCTCGGCGAACTGCTGCCGGGCCGCCAGCCGTCCGGCTGGACCACGCGCAGCTTCTAAGGCTTCCCACAACGGAAAACGGACCGGCTTGCGCCGATCCGTCGGTTTTCCGCCTCGCCCGCCGCGCCGCGGCAGGCGTACCGGCATCAGCCGGCGTTGCCCGAACCCGGCGGCGGCGCGTGATCGACCACCAGCGCGACGCGGCGGTTGGCCTCGCCATTGGCGCCGGAAGCGCCCGGCTCGACCAGGCGGTTCCTGGCCTTGCCGTAGCTGACGGCGCGGACCTTGGCCGCATCGAGCCCGCCGGTCTGCACGAGGTAGTCGCGCACGGCATCGGCGCGCTGCTGGCCGAGCTTCTGGTTGTAGGCCACCGAGCCGGCCGGATCGGTGAAGCCTTCCACCGTGACGACGGCGCCCGGATGCTCGCGCAACACTGAAGCAAATTCATCGAGCGCCGGCTTGTCCTGCTCGCGCAGCCCCGCCTGGGCGTAGTCGAAGTGCGCGGCGAGGTCGACGCGCACGCGGCCCTGCAGCTGCGAAATCTTCGCGTCGTAGCCGCTGAAGCGGCTGTCCAGCTCGCTCTTCAGGCTGTTGAGATCGTTGCGCAGGGACGCGTCGTTCGCGCGCAGCTCGGCGATCGTGGCGTCGTAGTCCTCCTGTTTCACATAGTGATGGCAGCCTGCCAGCACGATCGCGGTCATGCCCACCGCGAGCTTCGTAGCCACTCCGAACGTCTTCATGGGACGTGTCTCCTGTTTACCTTGGAATATTGCGCCCGCATGAACGGACACGACTCGAACGCTAACGGCGCAACATGAAGCGAGACTGAACCGCGCTTGAACGATACGGTCGCCGCATGGTGACGATGGGCATCGACACCGTCGCAGCGCGAGCCGGATTCCGCGCACAAAAAAAGCCCCCGGCTCGGCAGCCGGGGGCAGGTTTCAGGTGATGTGCCGGGTGAGCCGGCGAGAACCATCTTGCGGACGGCGAGGCTCAAAATCCGAGCCTCCGGCGGGAAATATCCGCTCCGGCGCGGAAAAACCCACTCGCGTCACAGGCCGTTTTCGGGAACTTCAAAAGCCCCGGATCGAGGCTCATCCGCTGAGCCTTTCCCTAGCTACAGTGACTCCACCAGCCACACAGAAAGGCCGCTGCGCCGGCCCGGGGGGAGCCGCATCAAACCGTCATCCGCGTCCGTCGCCTGTCGCGAGCCCATCGAGCCCGCGCTGCCTGAGCCTGCGATGGCCGCCATTTCCGATGGCGCGAGGCCGTCGGCACACGAGAGCAAGGGGATCACCATGCGTCACAAGGACAAGGGCCGCGCGGCCCGGCAGGCCCATCGCGCCAAGCAGGGCCGGCGCCGCGAGATCGTCAGCTACGACGGCGGCAGGATCGTCGGCCGCATGCCGCTGGACGCGGACTGCTTCGTCATCCCGGCCCCGCAACTCGCCGCCTTCGTCGACGGCATGCGCCGCATGGCGGACGAGCTGGATGCGCGCTACGAGTTGCACCTGTTCAGGAACAATCCGCTATATCGGCGCGAAGGATGAAGTCCCTGGCGCGCCATTGTCGGCCTCAGCCCGCCGTCGGGCTCTTGTGGTAGCGACGGAAGACAATGACGGCGCGGATTGCGAAGAAGATCGCGATGGACATAAAGATAAACGCTGCCACGATGCTGAATGCACGATCCTCGCCGTACCAGGAGATATGCTCGTGCTTTGGTCCACCGCTACGGTCAATGTGCAGAACATAGGCAAGCAACGCCACTTCGGCCGCGAAACTGCTGTAGGTCCTATCAAAGTAGCAACCGCTCGCGAGGACAAGAAAAATGGCGAACAGGGCGCTCAAGATGATGACGTGAAGCCACTTGGCATGACTCATTGCCATACTCATTCCTGCGCCGGATCAAGCCCGAGCGCATCGTAGATTTGTCTCTTGTTCCGGACAACCCTGGCGCCGTAAGCCGCTTCCGGCAGCGCCGATGTAGGGATCGGCACACTCCCGTTCAAGAAGCCCTCCATCTTGGCGGCTCCATAGCTATTGAACCGATTTTCGATAATCTGCTTCATCAATGTTTCCGGTCCCTTGCGAAAGTAGTCGACATACATCGCGGTCATGTAGTCGCTCGTCAAAGGCGCCTCCGTATTGGCAAGCAGCCGATCGATATTCTTTTTCGCTTCGTCTATGTACATCGCCGAAACTTGCGCATTACCCCGGTCGCTGACGACATACTCGGCCAGCGTGGGCAGGTCACGTACCCAGGGCGGAAATGCCCCCGGAGAGTCCTTGAACAGCTTGGCTGCCGTGGCCATGCGAATATTCGCCGGCCCCAGATCGTTCTGCATGTAGCCTGGCGACCCGGGGTAGGCCGGCAACACCCGGCCATCGGGCCTACTGAGCCCGGGGAGCGGAATGCCGGAAAACTGCGGAATCACGGCATCCTGCCACTCATCATAGAAACGCTTTGAACCGAACGCTTTGTGTCTGCTGTCGTATTCTTCGGCGGTGCTACCGGCCACGGCGAGTACGGGGAGATTCCGTTCGCGTGCAAACCTTTTTATCAAAGGCGCCATCTCCGTGATTTTTTGCATCGTATCGGCGGAATAGGGTTTACGAGAATCGCCATTGTTCGACAGCCTTTCGACACCCGGGCGCTTGATCACGGGCTGCTGCCGTCCTGAGTCAGCCGATTGCAGCAGGCTTTCACGGCGCGCAACAGGCGAAGCCTCCGCCATACCGCCGATCGGCGACATCGACGGCCGCGTGGACGCGGATTCATCACCAGACCGATCGTCGTCCAATCCTCGCAGGCCTTGCCTGCCGTTTGCCTCGTCGAACCTGTCGACGAAATTCTTCATCACTTCTCCTTCGTTGCGGGAGTTCGTCCGCAACTTCACTGCAAGTCATTTCTCAAGACGTCGAGAAAAACGGAAAATTCGCGCGATCCCTGAAGGCGTGCCGGAAGAAGCCGGATACGCACCATGAACAAAACGATTCAGGAGCAACCCGAGGTATTGGCGGAAGGAGGGAGCCTCCATGAATCCAGCCGCATGCGTGCCGCTGTAGACGATTTCCACCTACTCATCGTCGGCGATGTATGACCATATCGCCCCGGCCGCGAAGATCAGGGCCAGAAACATCAGAACCCCCGCCACGACGAGGAGCGGCTGGCGATCATCAAGATACAAGGCAAGATAACTGTTGCCGTCCGTGTGCGGATCAATGCCAAGAATGTACTTGTACAGATCCACCTCTTCGGAAAAACTATAATAAGGGTATCCGAAATAGACCTCACGCGCGAAGACAAACAGAACGGCGCTCACGCCGCATAGAGCAAAGAAGTAACCCGATCGCGGGAAGCGGTGGTTCATGGTCTGGATTGCCGGTTGAATCGGGAAATCAGTTGTGCGGTAACGCGCTCCGGAATATAGCGCTTGTCCTTATCGACGCTATGATATTTCTCACGCCCGTCCTATAGAAGATCGATTTTCCCCTCGGGCGATGCCGGAAACGGCAGCCTCGGCTTGGGCCTGCTCTCCTCAGTGAGGGCGCCTCCACGAATCGGCCGCATGCGCGCCACTGTAGGCGATACCCGTCTACTCGTCGTCAGCGATGTATGACCATATCGCTGCGGCCGCGAAGACCAGGGCTACGAATGCCAGGATGCCTCCAATGACCAGACTTAAGAAGCGATCTTCAGAATATGAAGAGAGATCGTAATACAGAAGAAAGCCGTCGCTGTCAGTACCCGGATCAATACCAAGCATGTCCTTGTACATCTCCACTTCTTTGAAAAAATCGTAAGGGCTTTCAAAATAAAATATGCCCGCCAGGACAAACAGAACGGCGCTCACGCCGCAAAGAGCAAAGAAGTAACCTGATATCCGGCGTCGCACTCTCGTTCGCTCTTTTAGGGCCGTACTTCAGCGGGCGCGTCCACCCAGGCGTCTGCGCCAGGGGACTTATCCGCAACCCGGCACCGCGGCTGCCCCTTGATCAGTGTCACCGTCGGTGCGAGATAGCCGCGGGTGCCGCAATGTTCCCACATTGAGTTATCTGTGTAGCTGAGCCGGTACCCATTCTTCAGCGGTGTGATCAAGACCTTGAGCGGAACTTCGGGCAGGTCCCCGAATTGGTCCTTGCCGTAGACGATGCGGATGCTGCCACCGGGCAGCGTCTCCCACGGCAGCTGGCCCCTGCGTTTGGCTGCGGCTTCGCGCTCGCCGGTGATAGCGCCATCGAAACCGCAATCATGACCGTTCCTCTTGTTCAGGCTTTCGTAGTCGAAAGCGATCAGCTCTCCCTGCCGGAGGATCAGCGTCAGCGTGTGCGCAACCACACCTTCGTTCACCGAACACTGCAGCGTCTTTTCACCCGGCAAGGTATCGGCCACTGCAGGCAGGCACACAGCGAGAAGAGCGGCGAGCGACAAGCCTCGCGGGAAGCGGTGGTTCATGGTCTGGATTGCCGGTCGAATCGGGAAATCAGTTTTGCCGTAACGCGCTCCGGAATATAGCGCTTGTCCTTATCGACGCTGTGATACTTCTCACGCCCGTCGTACAGAAGATCGATTTGCCCCTCGGGCGATGCCGGAAACGGCAGCCTCGGCTTGGGCCTGTTCTCCTTGTCCTTGCCCTGATCCAGCTCCTTGTTCACGGTGGCGAAGAATTTATCGATTTTCCCGTGCTGGATACTCGCGCTGAATACGGCTTCTTGCACACCGCGGTCGGACAAGTCGAAGCCCATCTCCCTGGCAAGCTTGGCGGCCCGCCGGTAGTTCTCGCGGGTCACGAAAACCCGCTGCGCGTCGTCGAACGCCGGGCCGTCGGCCGCGGCAGCGGACCGGTAGGCGTCGTTGAATTCCGGCGTGCCTGGCTTCAGACCGACAAAGTATCGGTCGCGGAACACTTGGCCTTCGGGGCTGTCCAGAAAGCTGTCGATCATCCTGGCGCGGGTATTGAGTTGATAACTGCCGTATGAGATGCCGCCCGGATCGCCGCTGCCGGTGGAGATGGTGCCGACGCCGCGCCGTGATGTCTCATAGATCGGCGTCATATCGCCGAGCTTGCCCTTGACGATCTTCGCGGCGTCCATCAGGTAGGACATGCCCTTGCGTGTGTCCGGCCCGAGCTTGCCGCTGATGCGGCCGGATTGCCCTGCCGCCGGCTCCTGCACAGATTTCGGCAAGACTCCGGCCTTGTCCAACTTCAGTTGCAGCCGGCCGATGTCGTCGCGCAGGCGAAGCGCGTCAGCGGCGGATCGTCCCGACTCCCCGCTTCGCGCCCGCAAAGCCTCCGCCGTCTCAGCATCACGGGCACGCAGGGGATCGTCGAAGCGACGTGTGCGGGAACGGTAGCCCGGCAAGTCATCGCTCAAAGGCGGGTTGGGCGCGAAGGAAGGGTCATAGGCCGGCTCGTCATCGTCAGCGAAACCCGCCAGTCCGGCTCGCGGCCCGCTTTCGTCGGAATTGCCTGCCAAAAGGCGCTGCGGAGCCACACCCGGGCTCCGGCCTCTGTCGGGAGAAATGGCCATGGGTCACCTTCTTCTGCTTGGGCGCAATGAAAGCGCGGAGCGCTGACCGTCCGGCACCTCACGGAAGTGCCTGGCAGGCCATGCGATCACCTGCGGCTTAAAAACGGGAAAACGAAGCACGGCACCGGATGCGCGAGAAACACGGACTCGCGGAACGCCGCATCGAAAGAGACCGGACGTAGCCGGCCCCGTGGGGCCCTTCAATGGCCGGCGGAGCGGAGAGCCGTCCGCCGGCGCATCGGGCCTAGGCCTCCGGCATCCATAGCTCCGGATCGATCAGTTCGGAGAACGACTCGCCGAGCCAGTAGAGCTTCATCTCTTCATCGTCTGCATCGTCGGCACCGGGAATGGTGCCGCTGTCGTCGGCGTAGTACCAGCCGCGACCGTCTTCGTCGCTCTGGTAGACGATATAGCAGTTGGCGATGTCGCAGCCGACGATCAGGCAGTTCGGCGGCAGGTCGAGCTCCTTCTCCTTGCGCCAGAACTCGAGATTGAGGCTGCGCTCCTTGAGGCCGACGCCGAAGAAGATATCGGTATAGCGCTCCTCGCCGTATTCCTCGTCCTCGTACATCTCCTCGGGGAAATCCTCGGAG
>JBOHIT010000020.1:0-2415 GCA_050726155.1 Bradyrhizobium sp. | reverse complement strand
ACACAAAGGATCCGGCCCAGGCTGCCGACCCGCGCATTCAACAAATCTGCGATAAGTCGAAGGAGCGGGAGACCGAATATCGGGCCTTCGACTTGTCCGGACCGGAGTTGTCCGACATCTGCATGCAGATGCTCCGCGTCCAAGCCATCGGCATCATGGTCAACGACGTCATCGAAGCATACGTCGCACAAAGTGAAGCCATCATGACCGGCCAATTTCAGGGCGAACTGTTGGCCGTGTCCAAATCCAGCAAGTTGTTGACGGCCTTCAAGGCCTTCGCACGAAAGCACGTCTACTCGCACCGGAGCGTCATTGAGGTAGAGCTTGAGGGACACCGCACGATTCACGCCTTGATGGATGATCTCTGGCGAGCAATCGTAAACCGCGGAAGTGCGGACTTCACCAAGACCAAAGACGCCCCTCCCTATGATGCATATGTTTATTCGCGGATTTCGGAAAATTACCGGCGTGTCGCGCAGCGGTCGCAAATGCCCATGCGGTACAAAGAGCTTCAACTCATGACCGACATGATTTCCGGCATGACGGACTCGTTTGCGGTCAACATTCGTCGCGAATTACGCGACCTGCGCGATTTTCGGCCTCGGGATTTATGATGGAAGGGCTCGTAGCCAGCACAGACGAACTCAAAGGACGCGTCGATCGCTTTCTGGCCTCTGGCGCCCGGGGTGAGGAAGCCCGTGCGATGATCGACAATTTGAACGCCATCGGCCCGGTAGGAATCTTCGGCGGCATGCTCCGGGATATCGCACGACTGGGTAGCGAGGGGTTCTCCTCCGACATCGACCTCGTAGTCGATGGACCTTCGGAATCCCTCGCTAGAATATTTGCCGGTCATTCGGCGGTGCGTAACCGATTTGGCGGATATCGAGTGTACGGGCAGCATGCTCAATTCGATGTTTGGTCGCTCCATGACACTTGGGCGATCAAGCAGGGATTCGTCTCGGCTTCTTCGCTGGCAGATCTTACGAAGACGACCTTCTTCGACTGGGACGCTGCGGTTTATGAGCCACACATCAACGTTCTACACTCTCTTGGAGACTATCTTACCCGACTGCGCAGCGGCGTCGTTACAATCAACCTCGAACCAAACCCCAATCCTCTCGGCGCCGTCGCCCGGACCTTGAGATTGCTGGTCGATTGGGAGGTGGGGCTGTCCGAGCAACTCGTCGAATTCCTCTGGCAGAACCTGTCCGCCCATGACCGTAGCCAGCTTGTAGAAGCTCAAAAACTGACAATTGGGCGCGTGCCTCTAAAAAAGCAGAGCATCCGCCGCTTGCTACGCGACCTGTCAAATCGAGATTTCTTCGATCAGACGTTTTGGCATGAACGCTCCAAAAAGCCGTCGGCGTTCTAGTTCGTAAGACGGATTGGCGAAGCGTAATCCGCCCTTACGAATTTAGCAAAAGATTACGGTGACGGTGCACTCAATTCAAAGACCGCCGGCAACGATGCGGCGAATTGAGTGCGCGGTCACGGTAGCCCTCACTGAATAGCGCGGCCGACGGTTTCGGTGCGGCCTTGTGCGGTCGTGACCTTGTTGCGCGAGGCGCTGAACTGAACGGGCGCGGCTGATGTGGCAACGGGTAACGTTTCCTGGACGTGTTCTGCGCCCAGCACCTGAAGCTGCACGGCGGTGATCGGCAAGCCTGCCTTTTCGTAGGACGGCAACTCGGCTGCGACAGCGCCGCTGGCGGCCGTCATCGCGAGCACGGCGGCGGCAGCGATGGACAGTGAAATCTTCTTCACGGCAATTCTCCTCGGATGGGTTGAAGCACGGACCTAATAGTCATTTGCTGCGCCGCAATAGTTCAGTGTTGCGACGCACAAGAATGTGATGATGGTGTGAAAATGAAAACAGCACCGCGCGTTGGTCGCGCGAGGCGCTGTGAAGGTTCGCTGGAATTTTCGCATGCGGAATTACGAGAATTACGGTGACCGTAATCCGATGTTCGTCCGCTGTTCGGACACGCGCCCATGGGCACGCACCGCGGTTAAGTGCCCTGGTATCGCGCGTTTGAGTACCCGGGCGCGCTTAACCACCTTGGGTCAGTTGCTGCAAAATCTGTTGAAACATTTGGGCCGGGTCGTTTTGACCGCCCCCCGATCCGCCGGTTGTGCTGGACGCCGCTACTTTGTAGGCGACCAAGGGAAGCCACAACATGCCGCCAGACACCGCATCGAGTTCGTGTGCATTCAGAACGACGTCGCTATTCGCATTGATTGCATCGGTCATTGCAGTTCCCCTTTGAAGCCAGCGCGATTGCTGATGCGGCCACATTTAGCGACGCCGCCATCGTCGCGATGTGACGGCGATCACAGACCACCCACCTGAAAAAGAGAAACCCGTCGAGCAAAGAAAAGCCCGGCTCAAGGCCGGGCTTTTCGTTCATTAGC
>JBOHIT010000019.1:0-12258 GCA_050726155.1 Bradyrhizobium sp. | reverse complement strand
GTTCTCTCCTCACGGCAAGCCTGAAGATGTGGATAGAGACCCCTCATCCGCCTTCGCTGCGCGAAGGCACCTTCTCCCACAAGGGGAGAAGGGAAGAGGTGACCCTCGATGGATTTGGACTACTGCTGCAACGCCGCCAGCAATTCATCCGGCACTTCGGCCATCATCATGTGGCCGGCGCCCGACAGCACCACAACGCGCGCGTTCGGGGTCGCCGCGGCTAGCGTCTTGCCCGCCTTCACTGGAGTCATCATGTCGCGCTCGCCGAGGATGAAGGTCGCGGGCACCTTGACTGCCGCCGCCGCCGTGAGTGCGCCCTGATAGGAATTGCAGGCGTTGAGATCGTTGTAGAGCACGCCCGGGCGGGTCTGCTGCAACACGCGCTGTGCGCCCTGGTGCATCCATAATCCGGGCGCGAGGCTGCCGCCGAGCTCGGCCTTGAAGCCGAGGCCCCAGATCGAAACCATGTCGATCGCATCGGGATTGTTGAACTCCGCGGCCTTGAGCAGGTCGGGACCGACCGTCATCGTCGCGGCGGTGCCGATCAGGCTGAGCCCGGAGACCTTGTCCGGGTGACGCGCCGAGGTTTCCAGCGCGATCAGCGATCCCATGGAATGGCCGACCAGTTTTGCCTTTGGTGCGCCGGCCGCATCCAGCAGTGCGGCGGTCCAGTCGGCCATATCAGATATGGTCGACAGCGCGTTGCCGGAGGAGCGGCCATGGTCGGGCAGATCCGGCGCCAATACCGAGTAGCCATGATGGGCGAACCAGCGGCTATGCAGTGCCCAGGTCGAATGATCGAAGCCGGCGCCATGCAGCATCACGACCGCCGGCAAGGACGGATCGAACGGGCGACCGCCGGTGGCGATGAAAATGTCGTTGCCCTTCACGGAGAGTTGCATGGCTTACACCTTCTGCGATGCGCGAAGCGCCTGGCCGAGATCGTCGATGATATCTGCGGCGGCCTCGATGCCGACCGACAGCCGCACCAGCTCTTCGCCGATGCCGGCGGCCTTGAGTTGCGCCGCGTCCATCTGCTGATGCGTGGTGCTGGCGGGATGGATGACCAGCGTCTTGGCATCGCCGACATTGGCGAGGTGGCTGACCATGCGCAGCGTTTCGATGAATTTCTTGCCCGCGGGCCGGCCACCCCTGATGCCGAAACTCACGATCGACCCGGCGCCCTTCGGCAGCAGCCGCAGAGCGAGCTGATGGTCGGGATGATTTTCCAGCGCGGGGTGTAGCACCCACTCGACCGCCTTGTTGGATTTCAGGAATTCCAGTACCGCGAGCGTATTGGTCATGTGGCGTTCCATGCGGACGCCCAGCGTCTCCACGCCCTGCAGCAGCTGGAACGCGTTGGTCGGCGACAGACAGGCGCCGAAATCGCGCAGGCCTTCGGTGCGGGCGCGCATGATGAAGGCGGCCTGGCCGAATTGCTCGTCGAAGACGATGCCGTGATAGCCGGCATACGGCTCGGTTAGAACCGGGAACTTGCCGGAATCATGCCAGTCGAAGTGTCCGCCGTCGACGATGACGCCGCCGATCGCGATGCCGTGGCCGCCGATCCATTTGGTCGCGGAATTCATCACGATGTCGGCGCCAAGCTCGATCGGTCGGCTCAGAAACGGCGTCGCAAAGGTGTTGTCGATCAGCAGCGGAATTTTGGCGTCATGCGCGATTTCCGCGACGGCTGGGATATCCAGCACTTCAAGCCCGGGATTGCCGATGGTCTCACCGATCACGAGCTTGGTATTCGGCTTGATCGCGGCGCGGAACTCGTCGTGCGCGCGCGGCTTTACAAACGTCGTCGTGATGCCGAAGCGCGGCAGTGTGTGCGCCAGCAGATTGATGGTGCCGCCATAGAGCGAGGAGGAAGCGACGATATGGTCGCCGGCGTTGAGCAGCGTCGCGATTGCCAGATGCAGTGCGGCCATGCCGCTCGCGGTGCAGATCGCGCCGACGCCGGCTTCCAGCGCCGCGAGCCGCTCTTCGAGCACGGCGGTCGTCGGGTTCGAAATTCGTGTGTAGATGTGGCCGGCGCGTTCGAGGTTGAACAACGCGGCGGCATGGTCGGAATCCTGGAACACGTAGGACGTGGTCTGATAGATCGGCACCGCGCGGGCGCCGGTGACCGGATCCGGCCGCTGGCCGGCGTGCAGGCTCAGGGTTTCGAAGGCAGGCGGCTTGGGTGCGGGCATGCGGGGCTCGTCCAGTCGATGGGTGGCCAGGGAGTGAGTTGCGCTGGTTCAGACGTGAACGGCGGTGCGGACGCGGCCGACATTTCCGAACACGCGTAGATATCGATCGACCTCGGACTGAATGCCGGTGGCCTTTTCCGGATTGTCCGACAGTTTGACCGCCGGCCGTCCGTCGACCGACGTCACCTTGCAGACGATCGAGATCGGATCGAGATCGGCCGATCCGTCCGGCGCGCAGCCGACGAAATCATTGGTGAGGTTGGTGCCCCAGCCGAAGCTGATGCGCACACGGCCGGAGAAGTGGTGATATGTGTCCTCGATCGAGCCGACATCCATGCCGTCGGAAAACACCAGCAGCTTTTCCCGGGGATCGCGGCCCTTCTGTTTCCACCAGGTGATGATGTCTTCGCCGGCCGCGATCGGCGGCGCGCTGTCGGGGCGAAAGCCGGTCCAGTCGGCGACCCATTCCGGCGCGTCGCGCAGGAACGGCTTGGTGCCGAAGGCATCGGGCAGGGCGATCAGCAAATTGCCGCCATAGGTATGGCGCCATTGATCGAGGATGCGATAGGGCGCCCAGCGCAATTCGGTATCGTCATTGGCGAGGGCGGCGGCGACCATCGGCAATTCATGCGCGTTGGTTCCGATCGCCTCGAGGTCATTGTCCATCGCGAGCAGCACGTTGGAGGTGCCGGTGAAGGAGGAGCCGAGGCCTTCCTTGACCGCCTCGACGCACCAGCGCTGCCACAGGAAGCCATGACGGCGGCGGGTGCCGAAGTCGGACAGCCGCAGGCCTTCGAGCTTGCGCAGCCGCTCGACCTTGGACCAGAGTTTTGCCTTGGCGCGGGCATAGAGCACGTCGAGCGCAAACCGCCCCTGTCCCTTCAACGCCTGGCGCGAGCGCAGCTCGTTGAGGATCGCGAGCGCCGGAATTTCCCACATCGTGGTGTGGGTCCACGGCCCATGGAAATGCAGCTCATACTGCCCGTCCACCTTGCGGAGCTCGTATTCGGGTAGGCGGAAATTGGCCAGCCAGTGGATGAAGTCGGGCGAAAACATCTGGGTCTTGCCGTAGAACGTATTACCGGCGAGCCAGATCAGTTCCTTCTTGGAAAAGCGGATCGAGCGGGCGTGGTCGAGTTGGGCGCGCAGTTCGCCCTCGTCGATGATCTCGGCCAGCCGGACGTGTTTGCTGCGATTGATCACCGAAAAAGTGGTGTTGGTATCCGGATAGAATTCCCGGATCATCTGCAGCATCAGCAGCTTGTAAAAGTCGGTATCCAGCAGGCTGCGCACGATCGGATCGAGCCGCCAGCCATGGTTGTAGGTCCGGGATGCGATATCTGTCACTGCCATGGTGGAACTGTATCGCGCTCCCAGCCGCCCAACCAGTGGGTTTTGGCGGCGGCATGGCAGCTCAGCGGGTCATTTCCTGCCGGATTCGCCCAACGGTTGCGTGGATACCGGCCCATTCCGGCTTACCCGGGGCAAATTGCCGCCGCAGATAGACGGCCAGTTCGGCGACCTGGCCGTCGGTCATGCTGTTCTTGAAGGCCGGCATATAGCCGAGGTCGCTCGTAACAGGCGATGCAATGCCGTGCAGGATCACCTGGATCAGATTGTCCGGCACCGCGCTATGCAGATTGCTGTTCAGCGCCAGCGACGGCCGGCTGCCGAACAAGGGCGCGCCGCCGACTTCGTGGCAGACCGCGCAGGCGCCCTGATAGAGCCGCGCGCCGACGGTCGAAGCGGCCAAAGTTCTGGTGCTGGTCGCGGCTTCGAGCTTGGCGGCCAGCGCATCCTGTGCCGGCTTGCCCGTGGCGGCGTCATTGAACGAGCCGAGGTAAACGGCCATGGCGCGGATGTCCTGATCGGGCAGGGCGGCGAGTTCCTTCACGACCGGTGCCATCGGCCCCGCCGCGACGCCGTGCAAGCGAGATTCGCCTGTTCGCAAATACGCGTACAGTTCATCCTCGCTCCAGGGGATCGGCGCCTGCGACAGCGACGTCAGGGCCGGCGCCTCCCAGCGCTCCGCGAAACCGCCGGCGAGGTAGGCGCTTTGCCTTTCCGCGCCCAGCGCATTGCGCGGCGAATGGCAGGCGCTGCAATGGCCGAGGCCTTCGACCAGGTAGGCGCCGCGGTTCCACAAATCCGATTTGCTTGCGTCGGCCTGGAATGGCTTGGGCTGATGGAACAGCGCGTTCCATCCCGCCAGCAATGGGCGGATGTTGAACGGGAACGCGAGTTTGTTTGCTGGATTCTCCGCGCGCACCGGCGATTGCGCCATCAGGTAGGCATAGAGCGCCTGCATGTCGGCATCGGTCGTTTTCGCGAAATGCGTGTAGGGAAATGCCGGATAGAGCTGCTTGCCGTCGCGATGGACACCTTCGCGCATCGCACGCTCGAAGGCGGGATAGGACCACGCCCCGATCCCGGTTGCGACGTCCGGCGTGATGTTGGTGCTGTAGATGATCCCGAACGGCGTTTCCATCGGCCGGCCGCCGGCATTGAGCACGCCGTTGAGGCTGGTGTGGCAGACGGCGCAGTCGCCGAGGGCTGCGAGTTGCTGGCCGCGCGCGATGGTCGCTGCCGTATAGACCGAAGCATCCGGGCGCGCGATCGGCGCGATCGCGCGCCATGGCAGCACGGCGGCGCCGATGCCGACCGCCGCGGCACATAATGCCGCCGCCGTCGCCAGCACGCCGCGTCGTCCAGCGAATGGATTTTGCCATTTTCTCAGATCAGGTGCGGGCTGCGGCGCCGGTAAGGCTTCCGGCATCACCGCCGCTTCGCCACGCAATCCCTTCAAAATCCGTTCCGGCGTGAACGGCAATTCGCGAAACCGTACACCGGTCGCATCGAAGATCGCATTCGCAATGGCCGCGGCGCTGGGAACCGAAGCGGACTCGCCGACACCAAGCGACGGCTGATCCTGCCGCGGCAGCATCAGCACGTCGATTTTGGGCACGTCAGGGAATTTGATGATGGGGTAGGCGCCCCATTCGCGTGCCGTGACCGACGCGCGATCGAATGACACCTCCTCCATCAGCGCGCGGCTGGTCGACTGGATGACGTTGCCGTGGATCTGGTGCCGCACGCCCTCCGGATTGATCATGAGGCCGGAATCCTGGCCCGCGACCACGCGGGTGACGCTGACGTCACCGGTGGCCTTGTTGACCGCAACATCGGCGATCCACGCCGACCATGCCGCGCCATAGCCGGGAAATTTGCTGTGCACATAGAGCGCATAGGCAAAGCCGCGCCCGCGCACGATATCGCCTTCGGCTTCCGGCTCCTGCCGCACGGGCCGCGGTTTCCATCCCGCACGCTCGGCCACCGCATTGACGAGATCGACGGCGCGGGCGTCCTTCAGGTAGCGCAGACGATATTCGATAGGGTCGACGCCGGCTTCGGTGGCGAGTTCGTCGATATAGGATTCATGCGCGAAGGTATTAGGCAGCGCCGAGACGCCGCGAAACCACGAGGCGCGCACGATCGGCGGCATGTCGTACGCCACGACACGCATGTGATCGTAATCGTAAGGCGGGATCGCGGTGCGGTCGCCCATTTCGAACACGGCGGGGTCCGGCGCAATCCGTCCCGTCAGCAGCAGCGCCAGCGTCGGCGCGCCGTTGGAGGGATAGCGGGTCGTAAAATCATATCCGGCGACGCTGCCATCGGCATTCAGCCCGCCATTGACGTCCATCAATTGCCCGGTGCCTTTCGGTTCCCAGGCGTGTTCCTGCTCGCGGGTCACTTGCACGCGCACGGGACGGCCGACCGTGCGCGACAGCAGCAGCGCGTCCGCGGTGACGTCGTCGGCGCAGTTGCGGCCATAGCAGCCGGCGGCTTCCATCCGGACAACGTCGATTTCGGCTTCCGGGCGTTCGAGCAGCAGCGCGAGGTCACTGCGCAGGATGTGCGGGTTCTGCGTGCCCGACCAGACCCGGATCGCGCCGTCCTGATAGTCAGCGACCGCGCAGGAGGGACCGATCGAGCCGTGCATCTGGTAGGGCCAGACATACGTCCGTGGCATCGGCTTGGCGGCGGCCGCTATCGCGGCGTCGACATCGCCCTTGTCGATCAGCGTCCGCGGCATCGATGGATTGGCGCGCAGCGCCGTCTGGAGATCGCCGAGGTCGGGCATGACAGGCACCGGCTTCCAGCTTACCTTGAGCCGCGCTGCAGCCTTGATCGCGTTCTCCTCGCGCTCGGCGACCACGCCGATGAAATCGCCGATCCGGACCACGGCCACCAGCCCCGGAATATCGCGTACCGAGGCTTCATCGACGGCGATCAGGCTGGTGCCGACAAACGCGCCCGCATCGATGCCGGCATAGGGCGGCCGCACCACGCGGCCGTGCAGCATGCCGGGCACGCGCATATCATGGACATAGACCAGTTCGCCGGTGGCTTTCGCCGGCAGGTCGACGCGCGGGACCGATTGTCCGACGATAGAATAGGCGCTTACGTCCTTTACCGGCACGTCGTCGACGAGTTCCAGCCGAACAGCTTCGCCCGCGATCAACTCGCCAAAGCTGACGGTGCGGTTGTCCTTGCCACGGATCAATCCGTCTTCGACGCTGAGATCCTCAGCCGGCACTTCCAGCCGTTCAGCCGCGCGCGCGATCAAAAATTGCCGCGCCTGCGCCGCGGCCTTGCGCAACGGCACTGCGGTGATCTGGATGGTTTCGCTCGCGATCGTGGCCCCCTGGTTGGGTACCACGGAGGTGTCGCCGAGCACGACCACGACGCGCGCAAACGACACGTCGAGCTCCTCGGCGACGATCTGCCCCAGCGCGGTGCGAATGCCGGTGCCGAGATCGACATGGCCGTTATAGGCGGTGACCGAACCGTCGGAGGTGATCCTAATGAAGGTCTCGAACGCGTCAGACCCGGCCGGGCGCACAACCGACAATGATCCCTGCGCTGGAGAGTCCGGCGTTGCCATCAGTCGTAGGCCTCGACGGCATGGCCCGCGGCGCGCATCGCGGCACGAACAATTTCAATGTGCGCGCCGCAGCGGCACAGATTGTAGCGCAGCGCTTCCATTACCTCGGCTTCGGAAGGATGCGCGTTGCGCATCAGGAGCGCCTTGGTGCTGATGATCATGCCGTTCAGGCAATAGCCGCATTGTGCGGCCTGCTCCTGGATAAAGGCCGCTTGCACGGGATCGGGATGCGCCCGCGAGCCGAGACCTTCGAGCGTCACAATGTCGCGGCCGGCGCAGCCTTCAATCGGGATCACGCAGGAGCGCGCGGCTTCGCCGTCGATCAGCACCGCGCAGGCGCCGCATTCGCCGAGGCCGCAGCCATATTTCGGACCGTTCAAAGCGAGGTCGTTGCGCAACACATAGAGCAACGCGGTGTCGGGCGCGGCATCGACATCACAGGTTTTGCCGTTGACGGTCAGGCGCATCGTGCTCTGCGTCATGCTCCCCTTCAGCCCCGGTTGCGCTGCAAAATATCGTGCGGAATGCCTTTCGAAGATACCGTTTGTATACAAACGTGCAAGCGGCGCTTTCCCTAAGGCTAGCGCGCTGCCCGCTTTGTAAACAGGGTCGGGAGGCAAATGAGTTTTTATGCGGCAAACGCGGTTTTTCGCCATTCGGCCCGCTTGACAGGGTTTCCGTCCGCGCGCAACATCGTTCGTGTACGAACAAATTGATCGTTCCGCCGCGAGGTGGATATGATCGGCGCCTCCCAACGACGCAGGCTTGTTCATGACTGACGCGACGACCGCGACTGACGACAAGATCCGCTGCGATGCCTGTCCGGTGATGTGCTACATCAAGCCGGGCGCGGCGGGCGCCTGCGACCGCTACGCCAACCACGCCGGCGTACTGGTGCGCGTCGATCCGCATATCGTGCTGGAGCGAACGGTTTCGCATGGCGGACGGCTGGTGCCGTTCCAGGCCGGCGGCGGCGATTGGGACGGCAAGCTCGTCCGCGAGCCCAGTGTGTTCGTGACCGCGATCGGCGCCGGCACGACCTATCCCGATTACAAGCCCGCGCCCTTCATCGTGTCGTCGGAGATCGACGGCGTCGACATGGTCACGGTCGTGACCGAGGGCATTTTCAGCTATTGCGGCGTCAAGGTGAAGATCGACACCGATCGCCATCTCGGCCCGGAGACCGCGACCGTCCGCGCGCAGGGCGAGGCGATCGGCCACGTCACGACCGGCGAGTATGGTTCGCAGATGCTCTCGCTCGGCGGCGTGCATCATCTCACCGGCGGCTCCAAGAAAGAGGGTCGCGTCACCTGCGACGCGCTGATGGACCTCTCCAATTGCAAGCCGGTCGAACTCACCATCGACGGCGGTGCCACCGTGGTGGTGCAGGCCGGCTATCCGCCGATCGTCAACGGCGTCGCCGAAGAACGGATGCGGGTCGGCTGCGGTTCGGCCACCATCGGCATGTTCGCCAAGCAATGGCAGGGCAAGGTCGATGAGGTCGTTGTCGTGGACGACCACATCACCGGCGTTCTCAGTGAGCATCAGGCCGGCAAGCTGCTCGATATTCCCGATACCGGGATCAAGATGAAAGGGCGGCGCTCGACGCCGGGCCGTTACTTCCAGGTCGCCGAGCCCGGCACCGGATGGGGCGGCACCAAAATTTCCGATCCGCTGTCGGTGCTGGGTCCGTTCAATCCAAAGGAAGCGCGCCCAGGCCTCACCATGCTGATGGTCTCCACGACAGGCGAACATGCGGCCTATTACGTGCTCGACGAGGCGCTCAGGCCGGTCGAGACCCAGATGCCGCTTGATCTGAAACTCTCGGTCGAGCGCATCCAGGAAAATTGCGAACCGGCGCTGTGTACCGTGCTGTTCATGGGCGGCGCCGGCGGATCGTTGCGGGCGGGCGTCACCGACAATCCGGTGCGGCTGACGCGCTCGGTCAAGGACGCGCTGACGCGGGTCACCAGCGGCGGCGCGCCGGTCTATGTCTGGCCCGGCGGCGGCATCACCTTCATGGTCGACGTCACGCAGATGCCGGCCGGCGCGTTCGGCTATGTACCGACGCCAGCGCTGGTCGCGCCGATTGAGTTCACGCTAAAACTGTCGGACTATGCGGCGCTGGGCGGCCATATGGATCACGTCCGGCCGCTGGCCTCGCTCAGGGATAACACCGAGACTCGCCCGATGCCGTATGTTCCAGGGCGGCACGCATGAAGCGCCTCCCGCAAATCGCGCTCCTCGCCGACGGCAAGCGGCTGCATTTGCAGGACGGTCCGATCGATTTGATCATCGAGGCCAACGGGCAGGCGGGGGAAGTTCAAGCCGCCTATGACGCCGCGGCGCGACGTTTTACGGGCTTGCTCGATGAGCTCTGCGAGGAGTTGACGGCGTTGCGCCAGGCCGCCGATCCCGTGCAATGCGTATTGAATGGCGTCGTCGCGCGCCGCATGCATGCGGCGGTCGCACCCTTTGCTTCAGAGCATTTCATCACGCCGATGGCGGCAGTGGCGGGCTCCGTCGCGGAAGAAATTCTCGGCGCGATGCTGGGCGCGGCGCGCCTCGATCGCGCCTATGTCAATAATGGCGGCGATATCGCGCTGCATCTGGCCGACGGCGAGCAATTCAGCGTCGGCCTGATGGACCGGCCCGACCGCTACGGCCTGTTGCGGATGATGACCATCGACGCCGACGATCTGGCCCGGGGCATCGCGACCAGCGGACGTCACGGCCGCAGTTTCTCGCTCGGCATTGCCGACGCCGTCACCGTGCTGGCGCGAACGGCGTCGGAGGCCGATGCCGCCGCCACCATCATCGCCAACGCGGTCGATCTGCCCGACCATCCCGCTGTTGTCCGCTGCCCCGCCAATCAGTTGCAGCCGGACAGCGATCTCGGCTCGCGCCTCGTCACCCGCGACGTCGGGCCGTTGACCGAAAACGAGGTCGCGGCCGCGCTGCGGGCAGGGGCTCACTGCGCGCAACAATTGTTCGCGGCCGGATTGATCGAAGGCGCGGCGTTACGCCTGCTTGGCGAAACCCGCGTGGTGGGCACAACTGGCGCCGCGGCGCCGGCGTTGCACGCCTATCACGGAAGCGCGGTAGAAAGTGCAGTTCATGCTTGACCGGAAACAAGGCTGACACCATGAGCGCCATCATTCGCAAGATCGTCACGGTGGTCGAAGAGACCCATCTGGAGATGGGGAAAACCATCGCGCCGCCGACGCGCCGGGCGGCGGCGATTGCGGTGATCGAAAATCCCTTCGCCGGAAAATATGTCGAGGACCTTTCGCCATTGATCGCGATCGGTGAGGAACTCGGCGAATTGCTGTCGAAGCGGGCGGTGGCGGCGCTAGGGATCGATGGCGCCAAGGCGCACAGCTACGGCAAGGCCGCCGCGGTTGGTGAAAACGGCGAGCTCGAGCACGCGGCCGCGATCCTGCATCCCAAGATGGGTGCGCCGGTGCGCAAGGTCTTGAGCAAGGGGGCGGCGCTGATTCCGTCCTCGAAGAAGCGCAGCGGCCCCGGCACCACGCTGGATATTCCGCTCGGCCACAAGGACGCGGCGTTCGTGCGCAGCCATTTCGACGGCATGGAAGTGCAGATCAACGACGCGCCGCGCGCCAACGAGATCATGGTCGCGGTGGCCGTCACCGACAGCGGCCGGCCGCTGCCGCGGGTCGGCGGATTGACGGTTGCTGAAGTCAAGGGCGAAGACGGATTACGTTAATTTCTTCAACATTGGAGGGTGAGGGTATGCGACGGAGTTATTTGCTGGGAGCAGGTTTGGCGATCGCGGTTGCCGGGATGGCGAACTCCGCCATCGCGCAGGAAATCAAGATCGGCGAGATCAACAGCTATTCGCTGCTGCCCGCCTTCACCGAGCCCTATCGCAAGGGCTGGCAGCTCGCGGTTGAGGAAGTCAACGCCGCCGGCGGCATCAACGGCAAGAAGCTGGTCGTTGTCTCCAAGGACGACGGCGGCAAGCCGGCGGATGCGCAGACCGCGGCCAACGAACTGGTGTCGAGCGAGAACGTCGCGATGCTGACGGGCACGTTCCTGTCCAACATCGGGCTTGCCGTCAGCGATTTTGCCAATCAGAAGAAGGTATTCTTTCTCGCTGCCGAGCCGCTGACCGACGCGATCACCTGGTCGAAGGGCAACCGCTACACTTTCCGCCTGCGTCCTTCCAACTACATGCAGGCAGCGATGCTGGTGGAAGAAGCCGCCAAGCTGCCGGCCAAACGCTGGGCCACGATCGCGCCGAACTATGAGTACGGCCAGTCGGCGGTTGCCGTGTTCAAGAAGCTGATGTCGGAAAAGCGCCCCGACATCGTCTGGGTCGACGAACAGTGGCCGCCGCAGGGCAAGATCGATGCGGGTCCGGTGGTGCAGGCCGTTGCCGCCGCCAATCCCGAAGCGATCCTCAACGTCACCTTCGGGGCGGACCTCGTGAAGCTGGTTCGCGAGGGCAACACCCGCGGTCTGTTCAAGGGGCGTTCGGTGGTGTCCTTCCTCACCGGCGAGCCGGAATATCTTGATCCGCTGAAGGAAGAAACGCCTGAGGGCTGGATCGTCACCGGTTACCCCTGGTACGACATCAAGACGCCCGATCACGACAAGTTCCTGAAAGCCTACCAGGCCAAGTTCAACGATTATCCGCGCCTCGGCTCGATCGTCGGCTACCAGACCATCAAGGCGGCGGCGGCGATCCTGACGAAGGCCAATTCGACCGATCCGGAGAAGCTGATCGCGGCGACCGAAGGGCTGTCGATGCCGTCCCCGTTCGGCGAGATCACCTTCCGCAAGATCGACCATCAGTCGACGCTCGGAGCCTATGTCGGCAAGACCGCGCTGAAGGACGGCAAAGGCGTGATGGTGGATTCGGTCTATCGCAAGGGCGCTGACTATTTGCCTGGCGATGCCGAAGTCGAAAAGCTTCGTCCGAAGGATTGATCCTCACCTCTCCCGAAGGGAGAGGTCGAATTTTGAGCGTAGCGAAAAAATTCGGGTGAGGGGTTTCGGTCTATCGTGAGTCGTTAACCCCTCACCCGGATCGCACCGGACGATGATTCGCATCGCCGAGGCGATCCGACCTCTCCCTATGGG
>JBOHIT010000018.1:0-11727 GCA_050726155.1 Bradyrhizobium sp. | reverse complement strand
TCGCGGCATTGACCAGCCAGCGCGCCAGATCCTTGCGCGTCGGCATCAGGAACGCGGTGTGATAGAGGCCGGCCGCGTTGCGCGCTTCGTTCGCGGCATCCGGGCGCGCCTCGAGCGCCAGTAGCTTGATCCCGCCCGCGCCGAGCGTGGCGCCGGTGGCCGAGCGCTGCATCACGGTGAGGCCGAGCACGTCGCGGTAAAAATCTGCCACTAGGTCGAGCTTGCGGACCCGGATCGTCACCATGCCGATCCGCATCGGCGTGCGGTTGGCGAAGGTGGGCCCTCCCCCGCTACCGCCCTCCTCGGCGCGTGCAGCGGCAGCAGCCGCTGCCGCGAAGGAGGAGGCGCCGGCGAGATGCAACAGGGTACGGCGGGTCAGATCGAGGTTCATGGCGTGCGCGTTGCCTGGGTTTGGATGGATTGTCGGTCTATCATATTTTCACCCTGCCGCCGACCCGAGCCCGTGATAAATCCCGCGCTCGAACTGCCGATAGGCCACCAGCGACTGTCTGTCGGCGAAGGGCAGGATCTGCATCATGATCACGCCCGCAATCCGCTTTTTCGGATCGATCCAGTAGTAGGTGTTGAACAGGCCGGCCCAGGTGCCGCTGCCCGCCGCGCGGCCGTCCCGCACCGGATCGATATTGATCATGTGGCCGAGCCCCCAGCGCAGATGGACACCCGGGAAGAAATCCACGTCGTTTGAAAGTCCCGGATTCGCGGTTTTCATCACTCCCGCCTCGATGTTGCCGATCTGGTTGGTCGACATCATTGCAACGGTGTCCGGCCGCAGGATGCTGGCGCGGCGAAGGCTTCCGCCATTCAGCAGTGCCTGCAGCAGGGTCAGATAATCCGGCGCGGTCGAATAGATGCCGCCGCCACCGGAAAACACGGTGGGCGGCGCGAGCTTCTCGAACGGTTTTGCGATCAGCTTGCCGCCGGGATCGCGGACATGCAGGCTCGCTTGTCGCGCCCGCTGCTGCTCGGTGATGACAAAGCCGGTGTCGTTCATGCCGAGCGGGCCGGTGATGTTATCAATGAAGTAGCGGTCGAGGCTTTGCCCGCTGGCGATTTCAACGAGCTGGCCGACATTGTCGATGCTGCCGCCGTAGGCCCATTTCGTCCCCGGTTCGAACATCAGCGGCCGGCGCGGCAGCGCCGGATCGGCGCGCGCGGCCTTCATGTAACGAACGACGTTGGGATCCCACAGCGGGTAACTGAAGCCGGAGGTGTGCGTCAGCAGGTTTCGCAGCGTGATCGGCTTCTGTGCCGGCCGCAGCTGCGGAACACCTTTTGCATCGAAGCCTGTGAGTACCTGCGGCGCAGCAAGCGTCGGATCGAGATTGGCAACCGGCTCGTCGAGCTTGAGTTTGCCACGCTCGACCAGTTGCAATGCGGCCACCGAGGTCAGCAGTTTCACCATCGAGGCGATGCGGAAGATCGTATCCGTCGACATCGGCGGCGTCGCCGCCATGTTGCGCGCGCCGAACGCGCCTTGGTAGACGACCGCGGCTTCACTGGCGGCCATCGCGACCACGCCGGGAATTTCTTTTGCCGTGACCTTCGCCTGCAACGCGGCGTCGATCGTCTCGCTCTGGATCGGCTTGCGGGCGGGCGCGGCAGAGCCGGCGGCAGGAACCAGACTTGCCGCCGCAAGCCCGGCCGTTCGCAGCAATGCATCACGCCGACTGAGCAATCCCGCCATTCGTGGTTCCGAATCCTGCGTCGAGACCCAGATATTCTAGACGCTTTCGGACCCGATTGGCACCGGGCGCCCGGCGCAGCAATGCCGCGCCAGTTCCGCTCCGATCCACCCTATTTCCACTTCGCCAGATAGAAGCGCGGCAGCTCGTCGGAATACGGGGTGAAGTCGAGCTGCTTGGAATAGCCGTAGGTCGTCACGTAGGTGTGCAACGGCTCAAAGTAGGCCTGCTGCGTGACGCGCTGGATCGCGGCCGAATAGGCCTTGTTGCGAACTTCCGGGTCGTTGGACGACCCGCCTTCGACCAGCCATTTCATCACGTCCGGGTCGCGCGCGTAGTCGTCGGCGCCGCCGTCGAGGAAGTTCGGCATGAAGGCCGATACGTCGTTGATCGAATAGCTGCCCCAACTGCCGATATAGGCGCGCAACTCGCCGGCCTTCGCCCGCTGGATCAGCGCCGCCGTCTGCAGCTGGTTGAGCTTGGCGCGGATGCCGACGGCAATCAGATAGTTCTGCACCGCCGAACCCCACTGCGGCAGCACGTAGCTGGCCAGTTCGAGGTCGAAGCCATCGGGATAGCCGGCCTCCGCCAGGAGCTGCTTTGCCTTGGCAGGGTTGTAGTCGTAGATCGTCGCGGCCTCGCCGTTGCAGCCGAACTGGGTCGGGAAGCACGGCGCTGCCGGCACACGGCTGCCGCCGGTGACGAGCTTGTCGGCCATCGCCTGCCGGTCGATCGCGTGCCAGATCGCCTGGCGTACCTTGAGCTTGGTGATCGGATTGTCGGCGCCGGTGCGGCCGGCGGCATCGAGCGAGAGATAGCCGACCCGCATCGATTCCTTGCGCACGGCCGTAATGTGCGGGAGCTTGTTCACGTTTTCGAACTGGTCGGGATTCATATTCCAGATCCAGTCCGCACGGCTCGCCAGCAACTCCGTCATTTCGGTCGTCGCGTCCGGCACGAAACGGACGCTCAGCTTCTTGATCGCCGGCTTGGCCTTGGGGCTGCCGGCCCAGTAATCCTCGAACCGCTCGAAGTCGATGGAGACCCCGGGTTCAACCTTGGTGATCTTGTAAGGGCCGGCGCCGACCGGCGCCTTGGCGTACCCTTCCGCTCCCACCTTCTCGCGGTAAGCCTTGGGATAGATCGGGATAACCATCGCGAAATAATCGAGCGCCGCCGGCGTCGGTCGTTTCAGCTTGACCCGTACCGACAGGTCGCCGGTCCTCTCCGCCTTCTCGATCCAGTTATAGTTCGCGGGCGTCGACACCTTGCTCGCAGGATCGGACGCCAGATTGAGCGTGTAGACCACGTCATCGGCGGTGAACGCACTGCCGTCGTGGAACTTGACGCCGGGCCGCAGCGTGAAATCGATCGTGGTGGTATCCGGCATCTTCCATTCGGTGGCGAGCAACGGTTCGTTCTTGAACGTCTCGGGATTGCGGTAAACCAGCCCGTCCCAGCCCTGGTGGTGCATCACCACGCCGGTGCGCAGGTTGTTATAGTAGGGATCGACGTTCGGCAGCGCATCGCGCATCGTGATCCGCAACGTATCGGCGGATTTCTGCGCCGCCACCGGCGCCGCGCCAGCGCCGAGCAGAGCCGTCGCGAGGATTGCCGTACCGAGCTTGATTTGCAGACGCATGTTGCTCTCCGTCTTTTTTGTGATTTCCGAACTGCTTTGAAGCATGCCCTATGCCAGGTGGCACTCTACCATCCCCCGGGGCGGGCGGACCATGGGCGTTGGTGCCACACTTCGACAGCGTTCGACCGCGATGCTGCAGCGGGGGTTGAACCGGCAGCCCGGGGGAATATTGGCCGGATCGGGCATGATGTCGCCGAGGCCGATATCCGGCACGCCGCGGCCCGGCTCGGGCGTCAGCACACTTTGCAGCAACGCCTGCGTGTAGGGATGCGCGGGCTCGCGAAACAGCGCGTCGGTTTCGTTACGCTCGACGAAGCGGCCGAGATACATCACCGCGACCTCGCTCGCGACATGCTCGACGACCGCGAGATTGTGGCTGATGAAGAGATACGTCAGCCCGAGATCGCGGCGCAGATCGGCCAGTAGATTGAGGATTTGCGCCTGCACGGAAACGTCGAGCGCGCTGGTCGGCTCGTCGCAGATCACGATCCGCGGCTCCAGCACCAGCGCGCGCGCAATCGCCGCGCGCTGACGCTGTCCGCCGGAGAGTTGCGCCGGCATCCGCTCGCCCATCGCGGCCGAAAGCCCGACGCGTTCGAGAATTTGGGCGACCCGGCGCTCGATCTCGCCGCGCGAGAAGCTGCCCTGGGCGACCAGCGGAAGCGCGACGATGTCCTTGATGCGGTGGCGCGGGTTGAGCGAGGCGAACGGATCCTGGAACACGGGCTGGATCAGCCGCGCCCGCGCCTTGCGGTCGAGATCGAACAGGCGCTTGCCGTCGACCAATACGGTTCCCGCCGTCGGCTTGAGCAGACCGAGGATCAATCGGGCAAGGGTGGATTTTCCGCAGCCGGATTCGCCGACGATGCCGAGCACGCTGCCGGCCGGTACGCTGAAGGTGACGTCGTCGACCGCGGTCACGCGTTTTTCCTTGGCGAACCAGCTGCCGCTGACGCGGAATTCGCACCGCAGATTCTGAACTTCGATCGCTGATGTCATGCGGGTTGCGGTTCGGTGAGTTGCGGCGCGAGCCGGCACAGATAGTCGTGCGCGGCTTCGGCCTGCCGGCGCGGGATTTCGTGCTCGCAGCTCGCGTCCGCGTGGGAGCAGCGCGAACGAAACGCGCAGCCCGCAAAGCCGGGCCCAATCGCCGGCACCACGCCCGGGATCGAGCCGAGCGGCCGGTCGCGCCGCACCCGGCCCGGGACCGGCACACAGGACAACAGGCCCCGCGTATAGGGATGTTGCGGGCTGCGGAACAGTTCGGCGGTCGGCGCCCGCTCGACCACTTCGCCGGCATACATCACCGAGACGCGGTCGGCGACGCGGGCGACGATGCCGAGATCATGGGTGATCAGGAGGATGGCGAGGCCGAGCTCGCGCTTCAGGGTGGCGAGCAATCGAAGAATCTGCGCCTGCACGGTGACGTCGAGTGCGGTGGTCGGCTCGTCGGCGACCAGCAGTTCGGGATCGCACATCAGCGCCATCGCGATCATGACGCGCTGGCGTAAGCCGCCCGAAAGCTGATGCGGGAACTGGCCAAGCCGCATTTCCGGCGCGGTGATGCCGACCCGGCCCATCAATTCGACCGATCGCTCCAGTGCGGCGGCGCGCGTGCCACCCCTGTGGCGGGTCAGCACCTCGGCCATTTGGGACCCGACCGTAAAGGCCGGGTTGAGACTGGTCATCGGCTCCTGGAAGATCATCGAGATCCGGTTGCCGCGCAGCCGCGCCATCTCGCGGTCCGACAGGGAAAGCAGATCCGTGCCGGCAAAGCTCATTTGTTTCGCCGAGCGCTGGCCGCCGCGGGCGAGCAGGTTCATGATCGAAAGCGCGGTCACCGACTTGCCGCAGCCGGATTCGCCGACCACGCAATGGGTCTCACCCTTTTCGACCCGCAACGAGGCGCCGCGCACCGCCGCACTGCGGCCGCCGAAGGTCACCCGCAAATCCTCGATCTCCAGCAGCGCGCTCATCGCAGCCGCTCCGAGCCGAGCAGGTTGCGCAGGCCATCGCCGACCAGGTTGATACCGAGCACCAGCACGAACAGCGCCGCGCCGGGTATCATGATCACCCAGGCCGTGAAGAACATGTAGTCCTTGCCCTCGGCGATCATCAGGCCCCATGACGGCAGCGGCGGCGGCACGCCGAGGCCGAGAAACGAAAGCGCGGCCTCGAGCAGGATCGCGAGCGCCATCTCGAGCGTCGCCACCACGGCAAGGTGGCTCGCGATGTTCGGAACGATCTCCTTGATCAGCAGATGCGGCGTCGAGGCGCCGGCGCAGCGGGCGGCGCTGACGTAGTCGAGGTTGCGAATCTGCATCGTCGTCGCACGCGCGACCACGGCGAAGCGGTCCCATAACAACAACCCAAGGGTTGCGACCACGAGGCCGAGCCCCGACCCCATCAGCCCGACCACCGCGAGCGCGACCAGCACCACGGGAATCGACAGCCGCGTCGTGATCGCGAACAGCACGGCGTCATCGACCCGGCCGCCGAAGAAGCCGCCGAGCACGCCGAGCGTGATGCCGATCACCCCCGATGTGATCACCGTCATGATGCCGATCAAGAGCGAAATGCGCGCGCCGTAAACCAGCCGCGCCAGATAGTCGCGGCCGAGTTGATCGGTGCCGAGCAGATGCCCGGCCTGGGTGCCCTCCATCCAGAACGGCGGCTTGAGGCGGTTGCCGAGGTCTTGCGTGAACGGATCATGCGGCACGAGCTGATTGCCGATTAGCGCGGCCACCGCGATGATGGCGACAATGGCGATCCCGATCGTGAAGCCGGCCATGCCGACGCGCGACGTCAGGGGCGCATGCAAGGGTCCTTGAATGACAATCGGTTCGCTCATCCGGTCCGCAGCCTCGGATCAAGCAGTGCATTGAGGATATCGGACAGCAGCGTGAGGCCGATATAGATCGCGGCCAGCACCAGCACTACCGCCTGCACCACCGGAAAATCGTTCTTGGCGATGCTCTCCCAGCCGAGATAGCCGACGCCATGCAGCGCAAACACCGTTTCGATCACGATCGAGCCACCCAGCATGAACCCGAGCTGGACCGCGGCGATCGACACCACCGGGATCGCGGCGTTGCGCAGCGCGTGCTTGAAGATGATGCGCGCGCGCGACAGACCCTTGGCCCGCGCGGTGCGGATATAATCCGACGCCATCGCCTCGATCATGCCGGAGCGCGTCAGCCGCGTCAGCGCCGGGATCGCGGTAAAGGCGAGCACGATGCCCGGCATCACGAAATGCTGCCAGGTTCCGGTGCCCGAGATCGGCAGGATGCCGAGATTGAGACCGAGCACGATCATCAGGATCAAGGCGAGCCAGAAGCTCGGGATCGCCTGCCCCACCATCGTGAACATGGTGACGCCGCGGTCGAACCAGGTGTTCTCGCGGACCGCCGCCAGGATGCCGAGCGGGATCGAGATGATCAGAGCGAGACTGAGGCCGGTCAGGCCGAGTGTCAGCGTAATCGGCAGGCGCTTTGCGATCAGGTTCGAAACGCTGTCCTTGAAGAAGTAGCTTTGGCCGAAATCGCCAACCATGGCGCGGCCTACCCAGCTGAAGAACTGGACGTAGAGCGGACGATCGAGGCCGTAGGCCTTGCGGATGATTTCGACGTCGGCCTGCGTCGCGGAAGGGCCGGCGATCGAAATAGCAAGGTCGCCCGACAACCGCGTCAGCATGAATGCAAGCGTCATCACGGTGAGCGCGACCAGCAGGCCGAGACCGAGACGCCGGGCAATCAAAAGGAGCATCTGGAAGTCCAATACCGAAACGCAACGAGTGTTTTCAGGTCGGTGGCCCTACCCGAAGCGGCCGCAAGGTGTCATCAAACTGACCCACGATGCAAGAGCGCGCCTCGTCACATGCAAGAGCCGGGCCTCTCTCACATGATCGGTGGACGCACCGAGGCCCATGGGCGTGCGGCTTCGAACGCGGCAGACATTTGCAGCACCCCGAGATCGTCGCAGCGCCGGCCGACGATCTGCAAGCCCACCGGCAGGCCGGCGGAAGTGAAGCCGCAGGGAACTGAGGCCGCCGGATTCTGCGCCAGGTTGAACGGGTAAGAAAACTCCGCCCACGACATCCAGTCCCACTTGTGCTGCGGCCAATGGTCGGGCTGCAACTGCGTGGCGGGGAATGCCGCGACCGACACCGCAGGCGTCAGGAGGAAATCCCAATCCTCGAAGAAATGGTGGATCTCCGCGCAATAGGCGAGTTTCACGACCTTCATTTTCAGATAGTCGGATAGCGTGAACTGCAGGCCGGCCTCGAAGCATGCGATGAAGCCGGGATCCATCCGGTCGCGAAATTCGGCGACGCGGTCGGCGTAGCGGCTGTAATGCGCCGGCCAGAAGAAGCGCGCCAGCTCCGCACCCTTCGGACCCCACGGCGTCTTGACCTGTTCGACGCGCCAGCCGAGGTCGGTCTCGAAGGCATCCACGGCCTTGCGCACGAGATCAGCCACGTCAGGATCGACGCGGGCATGGCCGAGATCGGGACTGAAGGCGATGCGCGGCGCACGCGGCCGGTTCGCGAGATGTCCGGGATAGTCGGCCGGCGGCCCTTCGAGGCTCGATTGATCGTCAGGATGACGGCCGGCCATGACCTTGAGCATCAACGCGGCGTCGGCGACCGTGCGCGTCAACGGACCGAGATGCACGGTGTTGTCGCTCGGCGTCATCGGCGATTGCGGCACGCGTCCATAGGTCGGCTTCAATCCATAGATGCCGCAAAAATGCGCGGGCATGCGGATCGAGCCCGCGCCGTCGCTGCCCTGATGCAGCGGGCCGTAGCCAGCCGCGGCTCCGACGCCCGCGCCGGAAGAGGACGCGCCGGCGTTCAAACCGAGCTTCCACGGATTATGCGTCACGCCCGTCAGCGGGCTGTGGCTGACGCCCTTCCAGCCGAATTCGGGCGTGGTGGTCTTGCCGAGGATGACGGCGCCGGCATCGCGAAGCCGCGCGACCACGACATTATCGGCGGGTGCAATTTCGCCGCGAAACATATATGTCCCGCGTTCGAACGGCATGCCGCGCGCGGGTTCGAGATCCTTGATGGTCACGGGAATGCCGTGCAGCGGTCCGAGGGAATTTCCGCTGGCAAGCGCGCTGTCGGCCGCAGCCGCGGCCGCCATCGCCTCCTCCGCCGCCAGATGCGCAAAACCGTTCAGCTTGGGCTCAAGGGACGCAATGCGCTCCAGCACCGTCGAGGTGATTTCGACGGAGGACAATTCCTTGGCGCGGATCGCATCCACCAGCTTCGTTGCCGGCGTGAAGCAGAGATCGGTTTTGTCCATCACTCAGCTTCCGCGTTTCACTGCCACAGGCGGATCGTAGGCCTGGATCGGCGGCAAATTGCCGGTGAAACGTTCGACCTCGGCGGTCGTCAATTGCCCGGTGCAGCCCTGCGCCAAGGACGACGTGCCGACGTCCCGCGTCAGAACGTTCGGATTGCCATGCACGCACAACGGCGCATCTTCGGTGGGATCGGCGGGATCGTACCAGGCGCCGGTGGCCAACTGGACCACGCCCTGCCGGATGTCGTCGGTGACGCGTACGCCCGCGAGACACGCTCCGCGCTCGTTGAAGAGGCGAATGATGTCGCCGTCGCTGATCCCGCGCGCGGCGGCATCGGCGGGATTCATGCACGCGACTTCGCGTCCGCGGTGCTTCGAGGCCGCGCTGTGACCACCGAAATCGAGCTGGCTATGCAGCCTCGTCGCGGGCTGGTTGGCGACCAGGATCAAGGGCGCCGATGGCGCCGGCACCTGCACCCGCTCAAGCCACGCCGGATGACCGGGACAGTCCGCCTCGCCAAAGCCCGCTATGGTTTCCGAGAAGATCTCGATCTTGCCGCTGGGTGTCGGCAACTTGGCGCCATCGGGATCTTCGCGGAAACGTCGCACCTGACCGCCATCGTCCGGCTGTTGCGGCATGATCAGGCCGTCGCTGGTCCAGAATTCGTCGAAGTTCGGCGCCGGCAGATTGCGCTCGGCGAGCCCCTTCCGTGTCGGCTCATAGAGATGCTCGAGCCATTGCCGGACGTTGCGGCCTTCGGTGAAGGCTTCGCGCGCGCCAAGGCGTTCAGCCAGATCGGCGAAAATCTCGTAATCGTCGCGCGCTTCACCAAAAGGCGACGCAATCCGCTGCATCGGCACCAGCAAGGGATCGTTGGCGTTGGCGCCGATATCCTCGCGCTCCAGCGTCATGGTAGCGGGCAGAACGAAATCGGCGTGACGTGCCGTGGCAGTCCAGCCCAGTTCGTGCACCACCAGCGTGTCGACCTGCGCAAAGGCCTTCCGCAGCCGATTGATGTCCTGATGATGATGGAACGGATTGCCGCCGGCCCAGTAGACCAGGCGGATGTCGGGATAAGTCTTGGTCTTGCCGTTGTAACGGTAGGTACCGCCGGGATTGAGCAGCATGTCGGCGATACGGGCGACCGGGATGAATTCGGTGACGCCGTTGCGCGCCTGCGACAGCGTCGGCGTCGGCACGGCGTTGTAGCGCCGTCCGTAATAGGCGATGGCCCCGAGCGCATAGGCATAGCCGCCGCCCGGCAGGCCGATCTGCCCGAGTGCCGCTGCGAGAACCGCGCCCATCCAGACCGGCTGCTCGCCGTGTTCGGCGCGTTGCAGCGAGTGCGAGACCACGATCAGCGCGCGACGGCCGTGGAGCTTTCGGGCGAGCGCCACGATGGTGTCAGCCGAAACACCGGTAATCCCTGCGGCCCAGGTCGCGTCCTTGGGCTGGCCGTCGGTCTCGCCCAGAACGTAGCGCTCGAACACCGGCCAGCCGACCGTATAGCGATCGAGGAAAGCGCGATCGTGCAGGCCTTCGACGACCAGCGTGTGCACCAGCGCCAGCATCAAGGCGACATCGGTGCCGGGGATGTTGCTGATCCATTGCGAGCGGGCCTCGACGGGCAGATCGCCGCGCAGCGGGCTCACATGCACGAACTGGCAGCCGCGCGCCGCCGCGCGCGCCATGGCGCCGCGCTCGACATGCTTGCTGGTGCCGCCGCCAGCCACCATGCTGTTCTTCAGCGCCATGCCGCCAAAGGCGAGCACGACATCGCTGTGCTCGACGATCTGCTCCCACGATACGTTGCGTTTTGTCAGTTCCTCATAGTCGCCGATGATATGCGGCACCACCACGGTGGCGGCACCCGAACTATAGGAGTTGACGGACTTGACGTAGCCGCCCATCGCGACGTTCAGGAAACGATGCACCTGGCTTTGCGCGTGGTGGAAGCGGCCCGCGCTCGACCAGCCATAGGAGCCGCCGAACACCGCGCCCGGGCCGTGATTGTCGCGCACGCGGGCGAGCTCGGCACCGAGCAGGTCGAGTGCGGCGTCCCACGACATGGCGACGAATTCATCGCGGCCGCGGCGCGCGTCCGGCCCGCGGCGGCCTTCGAGCCAGCCCCGGCGCACCATCGGCTGCGAGACCCGCGCGCGATGGCGTAAAGCGCCCGGAAAATTATCGATGATCTGGTTCGGGTCGGGATCGCCTAGATGCGGACGAACCTCGAGTTCATCGCCCTGCCAGCGCGCCGAAAACACGCCCCAGTGGGAAGAATGCGTTCGGAAGGACGGTTCGGTGGCGGGAACGGAATCGGCGGATTTCTCGGTCAAATCGGTCATTCGGAATCTCTCATCGTCATTTGGGGTGCGCGCCGACCCAAATCTGCTGGCGATAGTCTAGACCGATCGGACGCCGAGAGCATTGCGAAATTGGGCAGAGTGGCCTGCTTGGCCCGCGCCCCGGCAGCCTAGAGACTGGTCGTGATCCCGCCGTCGACATAAAGCGTATGACCGTTGACAAAGGACGATGCCTTACCGGACAGGAACACGGCGGCGCCGACCAGTTCCTCGACATTGCCCCAGCGGCCGGCCGGGGTCCGCTTTTCGAGCCAGCTCGAGAATTCCGGATTATCGACCAGCGCCTGGTTGAGCGGGGTCTTGAAGTAGCCCGGCGCGATCGCATTGATCTGCAGGCCGTGCTTGGCCCAATCGGCACACATGCCGCGGGTCAGGTTTTTCAATGCGCCCTTCGTGGCCGTGTAGGGCGCGATACCCGGCCGTGCCAGCTCGCTCTGCACGGACGCGATGTTGATGATCTTGCCCTGGCCGCGCCGGATCATGTGACGGGCGACGGCCTGGCCGACATAGAACGCGCTCGAAATATTGGTGGCGAGCAGTTGCTCCCATTTATCGACGGGAAACTCTTCCAGCGGCGAGCGATACTGCATGCCGGCATTGTTGATGAGGATATCGATCGCGCCGACATCTCGCTCAACCGCCTCGACGCCTTCCGCAACGGCTGGCGCGCGCGTCACGTCGAATTCGGCTACCGACACCTTATGGC
>JBOHIT010000017.1:0-8409 GCA_050726155.1 Bradyrhizobium sp. | reverse complement strand
TCGCCGGTGTGGTGGTGACCGATGCGTTCACGAGCAACGAGGCGCCGGTTCTGTCCGGCGGCTTCAATATCGGCGACATCGACCAGGACAACCTGCTCGACGTTACCGAGACCTGGCAGTACACGGCGAGCCATGCGGTGACGCAGGCTGAGCTGGATTCCGGCGCCAACATCGTCAACGTAGCGGTGGTGACGGGCACCGGAGCGACCGGCGACGACGACGACGCGACTACCCCGGTGGCGCAGAACCCGGACCTGACGATCACGAAGGCGGCGGTGGTGGAAGACGGTCATGCCGATAAAGCGGGCGACATCATCGACTACACTGTCGTCGTCAAAAACACGGGCAACGTGACCTTGACCGGCGTTGTTGTGAAAGACGTCTTCGAGGGCATCCTGCCAGCCGTTACGCTTTTCAACGACAATCTTCATCTGGGAACAAACACGTTTTCCGGTGACACGGATGGCGATGGCAATCTCGATGTCGGTGAAACCTGGACCTACACGTATAAGCACACCGTCACGCTGAGCGAGCTCACCACAAGAGGTGTCGATGGCGACGGCACCCTCGACAACACCGCAACGGCCTCCTCCACCCAGACCGGACCGGAATCTGACTCAGCCTCCATTCCGGTCGAACTGGGGCCTGGCGTCCGCACGCCTGGGTTCTGGGCACAAAGTACCGGACAAAACCAATGGACGAAGTTCTGGGACGGTATTGTAGGCAATGAGCCGAAACAGGCTGGAACCGACGGCTTCGCGGCAGGAGAAATTACCTATGCCGTCGATTCCAACCACGATGGCTTCATCACCGGAGCTGATGCAAAGGGCTTGCTGATCGGGGATTTCGACCTGGACGGCATTCAGGATCCCGGAGAACATGTGCTTTTCATGTCAACGTCGGATGCCCTGGCCATCCTGAACGCGTCGCAAAAGCTGCAGGGCGACGCGCGCTTCGTTCTCGGTCGTGACGTCGTTGCTTCCTGGCTAAACTACCTGGAAGGGAACGGTATAGGCGACGCGAGCGATCCGCATAGCCCTCGTCACTTTATCGATGACACGGTGATGTGGCTGAATGCGACGACCAATGCCGATAATACCCTGACCGCTGCCGAACTTGCTGCGGGCAAGATTCCGCCGAGTTCTTCAATCTGGCAGTCACCGGCATTCGGACTGGATCACTCCGCTAGCCAACTTCACAGCGGGCTGGACGAATACAACAATTTCGGCACGATCCTCGGGGTGCACTACGCCTCGACGCCGTAAGTACCAGGAGATTGATCTCGGCGGCCCCTTGATCGGGGCCGTCGTGGTGTTGCCGGGATTTAACTTTGAGCTACGCCACAAGGAGCCCGTAGTTCGCTCCTTGGTGGAGCGCGGTCAATTGCACTCCTGCCAGATCGAGGATCGTGACTGCGCCCTGACCATTATGTGCGTCGATCTGCACGTAGGTGCCGCCACTTCCATTGGACGCCAGATTGATCCATTTGTCGGCCAGCGGGTCGGTCCCGTTGTAGCCGATTGACGTCAGCAGCACATGCAGGTCGATGACGTCCTGACCGGAAGTGAAGTCGCCTATTACGTCGGTCGTTGTCGTCATCGAATTGAAGACAAATGTATCAGCGCCAAGTCCGCCGTAGAGCTTGTCGGCGCCGGCGCCGGCCACGATCGTGTCATTGCCGCGCCCGCCCTGGATCGTGTTGCCGAGATCGTTGGCGATGATCGTGTCATTGCCGTCACCCGCCCAGGCGAATTTGATGACGCTATCGCTCGCGATCTGCAGCGTGCGGCCGGCGATCGTGTCGAGTGCGCCTGCATGCAGGTCGAGATAGGATCCCGTTGTCACGGCGGCCGTGTTGAGCGTTGCCGTGCCGCTGGTATCGTGCAGGACGGCACGATCGGCGCCGGCTGCGGTCGCGAATTCGTCCGTGTAGATGTAGGTGGTCGGCGTGTTTGGGCCATCGCCCAGCGCCTGCAAGGTCCAGCTATTGAGTGTACCAACGTTACCGGTGACGTTATCCGTCACGGTCAAGGTCCAATTGCCTTTTGCGTCCTCGCCCCAGAAATTGTTCGCCGAAGTCTCGAACACGATGCCCGTACCCGTGCCGCTGGCCGGATGCGAGGCGAGCGTTGCGGTAGTTCCGTTCGGTGACGTCAGGGTCACCGTGAGGTCACTCACATGGGCGTGGGTGATGTTGAGACCGACTACGACCTTGTCCAGCAACAGCGATGAGGTGAAATTGATGGTGCTTTGCAAGCTGCCGGTACCGTCGGGGATCTTTGCGTTGTCGGTATGAGTTGCGCTCTCGCTCGACAGGTTTGCGAACGTCGATTGTTTCTGCCAGCTCTCCGCCAGTCTCACCGCGGCGGTAGCGTCTACCAAACCGAAGCCATAATTTGGATTGAAATGCAGGCCGCCGCCATTCCAGTCCCGGGCGCCATTGGTCTGCCAGCTGGTATTTCCCGGATCAGAGTTTTTGGCTGAATAGGCCAATATTTCCTGAACGTCGCGATAGCCTAGACTTGAGTTGGCCTGCAGCATCAGCGCGACGACACCCGCGATCGTTGGAGCTGCGTACGACGTGCCCGCAGTCGCGAAATAGTCAGTGGCCGACCAGCCGGAAGCGCCCAGCCTGTCATCGGTCATAACCCAGGAGCCCGGCGCCGAAATGAGCACGGCGGCTCCCGGGGTGCTGAATGATGCAACCCAACCATAATCATTTGTGGCTGCAACCGTGATCACATAGGGATCGTTCTGATAATTGTGATAGTTCACATCGTCGCCGGACGCGCGATTGTTTCCTGCGGCGAACACGATGTTGATCCCAAGGCCGCCGCGACCGTTGGCGACGTCGTTTTGGATGGCGCTCTTTGAGGCGGCAAAGGCGCCATAGAAATTGTCCTGATAGGGCGTCGAGTAACCCCAACTTGCGTTGGCGACGTCCATTCCATTTGTCGCCAGGTGGTTTAACGCGTCGGCAAGTTGGCTTGCGCCGCCGGTCGCATAGCTAATGCGGAAGCCTGCAATCTCGGCGTTGTAGGCAACTCCGACGATCCCCGAGCCGTCGCGCGCTGCCGCGAGGACACCGGCAACGGTGGTGCCGTGGCTGTCGGTCGAACTGCCATAGGCGCTGCCGTCGGCGGTCACGGCGTTATAGTCCAGATTGAGCAGGTAGTTCGGATTGAGGTCGGGATGGTTGTAGTCGATGCCATCGTCGACAACACCAATCTTGATTCCGGCTCCGGTGTAGTTCTGCCAAGCCGTCGTGACGTTGATGCCGCCAAGGTTGCTTGTCAGATTCCACTGCTTGTAAAAATACGTATCCGTCGGAAGCGTCGTATCACCGACCGTTGGCGCGAGCGTTTGCCAATGCGTGGGAAGATCATGGAAGACGGTGGTTGTTGTCCCTTGACCCGTAGTCGACCCCGTGCCCGAGCCGGTTGTCGACGTCGTCCCTCCACCCGTGGTCGAGCCTGTGCCAGAGCCAGTTGTCGATGTCGTACTTCCGCCGGTGGCTGTACCGCTGCCACCCCCAGCGCCCTTTTTCCCGCCCGCCGCGGCTGCTTCAGGAGCCTCCGGCGCGGTATCGCTGCCCGATCCATGAACGATACCAGGCCACGCCGCATGGCCTTCACTGACTACCGAGGCAATGTCCAGGCCGACGCCGGGATGCGTGACCCCTGCGCCGATCGCCGGCGCGACGGTCAGGTTCCAAATGCCGGCGCTCGTGTCCGATCCAAAAGGGTCGGTATCAAAATGTCCGAAACCAAAATGGTCAGCGAAGCCCCGCTTCTGCATCCAGCCTCCTCGCCGGCTAGCGCGCCGGGCAGCGAGCGCCGCAATTGGCGCGTCATGGCTGCCTAGGGGGAGGGAATGCGCTTAACGACAAGTAAAAACTGGAACTTTGCAAGATTAGATGCTTAGCTCCAGGTAGGAACTACTGAAATAGTCTATTCATAAAGGAAAATATACTTCTCACATTATCGCAGCAGTTTTAGCGAAATTGGTTCCGCTGGATGAACAAATCGCGTTGCCGAGAGGAGATTCGCTCGCAAAACCAGTACTAACCCGGGATTTCGGCGCCGTTAGCTTTTCGGCTGAAAATGGACGTGTTAAACATTGTTATAGATAAAGCGAAAATCCTATTCAGTAACTGCTACATATTGAACGTGGCTGCGGGTGCAGCATTCCGAATGAATTGCGCGACAGGCTATTGATGTAGAGGGGCGGGTTTCCGCCAGACTTTGTGATCAATCCGCATAAGAAGCCCGACGAACTCAGCGTTTTGTTGCGGAGTTGCAGTCGCTATTTCATGACCGCAGCGATTTTCAGCGGCGCCATCAACCTGCTCTATCTGGCAGGGCCGCTGTACATGCTGCAGGTCTATGACCGCGTGATCTCAAGCGCCAGCGAAGTCACCCTGGTGATGCTGACGCTTGCGTTGCTGCTGGCCTATATCGCGTTGGCAGGACTGGACGCCGTGCGCGCGCGCGTGTTGACGCGGGCCAGCATTCGACTGGATCAGCGGATTGCCGCGCGGATCATGACCGCGATCATCGATCGATCTGCAAGCTTCGGAGGCGCCCGGAGCCAGCTGTTGCGAGACTTCGATACATTTCGCCAGTTCATCACCGGCGCGGGAATCCATGCCGTCTTCGATCTGCCCTGGGCGCCGATCTACATTCTGGTGATCTTTGTGTTGCACCCGTTCCTCGGTCTATTTGCGCTTGGGTGCGCCATTGTTCTCATCCTTATGGCGCTTCTCAATGAGAAGATCGTCAAGCCGCCGCTGACTGAATCGGGTGAGGCGGCGTCACGCAATTACAGCTTTACCGAGATGAGCCTGCGTAACACCGAAGTGGTACGCGCCATGGGCATGACTCCGGGGCTGCTCAGGCGCTGGGGCCGCGATCGCAACCGCATGCTGGACCGGCAGGTCGCGGCGAGCGACCGCGCGGCCACCATGCAGAGCCTTATCCGCTTTCTGCGCCTGACCATGCAGTCGTTGATCCTCGGCCTCGGTGCGTACCTCGTGATCGAGCGGCTTGCGACCGTCGGTGCGATGTTCGCGGCCAGCATTCTACTGGGTCGCGCGCTCCAGCCGGTTGAGCAGATTGTCGGATCGTGGCGTAACCTGGTATCGGCGAGAGGCGCGTTCCTGCGTGTTCGCGAACTGTTGGCAGGCAATCCGCTGCATGACACCGGGATGACGCTGCCACGGCCGAAGGGACGTCTTTCCGTTGAGGGCCTGACCTTCATGGCGCCGGCCAACCCCAAGCCAATCCTGCGCGCAGTGACCTTCGATATCGATGCTGGCGAGGTGTTGGGAATCATAGGCCCGTCAGGCGCGGGAAAGTCGACACTTGCGCGCCACATCGTCGGCGTGCTCAAGCCGAGCGCCGGTGCTGTTCGTCTGGATGGCGCGGATGTCTCGGTCTGGACCAAGTCCTCGCTGGGTCAGCACCTTGGTTACTTGCCGCAGGACATCGAATTATTCGCCGATACGGTTGCCGCCAACGTCAGCCGTTTCCAGGACGGCGAAGATAAGGAAGCCATTTTGGCAGCGCAGATGGCCGGCGTGCATGAAATGATCCTTCGGCTGGCTGATGGTTACGACACCCAGGTCGGGGAGGGCGGCGCCATTCTGTCCGGAGGCTATCGCCAGCGCATCGGTCTGGCGCGGGCGGTGTACGGCAATCCCAGCCTGGTCGTGCTCGATGAACCGAGTTCAAACCTCGATTCCGATGGTGATGCCGCGCTGGCCGATTGCATCCTGCAGCTCAAGAAGCGCGGAACGACCGTCGTTATCGTTTCGCATCGACCGAGTACCCTTGGTGTGGTCGACAAGATCCTGGTCCTCAGAGACGGCATCGCCGAAATGTTCGGGCCGCGCAACGAAATCATGACGCGTCTCACAAGGGCCGTCCCGCAGCCCGTCCAGGCCGTCCAGGGGACGGCGAGCTAGGAACAACCAATGGCTTTATTGGATGCTACAGGCCGGATGATGCGCCCGGGTTTCACCCCCGGCAATGTGAAGCCTGCGGACGGAGCGCCAAGCGATTCCATCCGGCAAGTTTCTCTCGCCGGCTGGATAATCATCGCACTGTTTTTCGGCGGCATCGGATCCTGGGCCTACACCGCGCCGCTCAACGGCGCCGTGGTCGGCAATGCCGTGGTAAAGATCGATGGAAATCGCAAGAGCGTCCAGCATCTCGACGGCGGCATCGTCAAGGAGATGCGCATCAAGGAAGGTGACAAGGTCAATTCCGGTGACGTGCTCATCGTGCTCGATGAGACCCAGGCGCGGGCCGAGTATGAAGTCCTTTCGCAACAATACATGGTCCTGCGTGCAACCGAGGTCCGTTTGCTGAGTGAACTCGATCGCCGCGCGGAACTGGCGATGCCGGACGACCTCAAGACCCAGGACAGCTATTTCAAGAGCGTCTGGAACGGCCAGGTCAGCCAGTTCGAAAGCCGTCGCGCAGCGCTTGAAGGACAGCGCAGCGTTATCCGGGAAAAGATCAATCAGTTAGGCTCCCAGATTGTTGGCGCCGAAGCCCAGGTGAAATCGTTTACCGATCAGATTTCATCGGTCCGCGCCGAAGCCAAGGACATCGCGCCGCTGGTGGAGCGGGGGCTGATCGCCCGGCCGCGCATCCTGCAGCTGGAGCGGAGCGCCTACGGCCTCGAGGGACAGATCGCCGATGCCAGCGCAAATATCGCCAAGGCCCGCCAGGCTATTGCGGAACAACAGCAGCAGATCGCCCAGCTCGATAACGACCGGATGGCCGATATCACCAAGGACCTGCGCGACACCCAGGCCAAGATGCTTGAGGTCATCCCCAAGGCGATGAATGCCAAGGCGGTGCTCGGCCGTATGGAGATCCGCGCAACCTATTCGGGGCGCGTCGTGGCATTGACGGTTGTCTCGGTCGGCGGCGTCATTCAGCGCGGCGAGAAGATTCTCGACATCGTGCCGGACCAGGACTCACTCACGATCGAGGCGCAGATCGCCGTCGAGGACATCAGCGACATCAAACCGAACATGCGCGCCGAGGTTCATCTGACGGCCTACAAGCAGCGCATCGTCCCGATCATTCACGGCGATGTTATCCAGATATCGGCCGACCGCCTGACCGACCCGAAAACCAACAACCCGTATTACATCGCCTTCGTTCGAATCGACCAGGGTGAACTCGACGCACTGCCCAACGTCAAACTTTATCCCGGCATGCCCGCGACCGTGATGATTCCCACCATCCAGCGTACCGCGTTCGATTACATCGTCGGGCCGCTCGTGATGTCGTTCAACCACGCGTTTCGGCAGAAATGAACCTGCATGGCCGCTGATCGGCTGGACGCGCGCCAATTTCGGCGAGCGCGCGGCTTTTCCTGACTGGCAAATATTGGCATATTGCCGCGCTGTTTCTCGCATTCCAAGATTCAGCTAATGACGGTCTGGAATCGTATCCAGCAGGGATACCGATTGCCGTACCTGCGGGGATCGGGTTTCCTTGGTCCTCAATTCGTACTATCGGCGAGCGTGGAAATGGCGATCTTTGTTGCAGTCGTAAGGAAGCAAGGGGAGGCCGCCTATGCGGCGTCTTTCCCCGATTTTCCGGGACTTGCCGTCGACGGGCAGACTCTCGACGAGCTGTTGGCTAAAGCAGGCGAAGTTCTCACCGTGCACGTGGAGAGTTTGCTGGAAGCCGGCAAGACAATCGGCATTCCGACGCCTGCAGAAGCGATCGAACGACGCGACGCGTTGCTGCTGGCCGCGATCGAAATACCAGACGATCTCGGACTAACCAATGTCAGCCTCGAAATTCCAGCGCTCACGCTGGCCCGGATTGATGCGTTTGCCAGGCGGCAGGGCCTGACGCGCTCAGCGCTGTTCGTTCACGCCGTAAATCGTTTGGAGATGGAGGGATTGCTTCCGCGTGACCGACGGGGCGCGATATCGGATGGTCCAACACTGTTTGATTTTGTCCATCCGCTGGAATTGAAGGTCGAGGCGGTCACGACTGTCTATCCGCCGCTTCAGGCGCCCGCTGAAACAAGTGCCGGGGAGCGGATTGCGGATGGTATCGAAGATATCGCCGCGGAGCTGGAGCGGTTGGTTGAACGATCGTCCGCCTCGAAGCGGGATGAAGTAAATGCAGCGCCTCCTCCGGGTTTGAAAAGCGAATAGGCCAGGAAAGCCATGGTCGCTATTTGCGGCGCAACCGGATGGAACGGTGTCTTCGCACGGACCACAAGGCTTTTGCATTGGCGCGGCACGATACCGGCATTGATTGTTTTAGGGCAAATCGTTGTGCTGACGGGCTGCGGGACTTCCCGGCAGGTCGAACAGGCTGAAGGCGATCCAGCCCCGGCAAACCTGAATGACGCGTTGGCGGAGTGCCGGAA